>JAQCAN010000007.1 GCA_027621335.1 Bacteroidota bacterium | reverse complement strand
GGCTGAGCTATAGCACCAAGATGTCTTTATTTATCAGCTGCGTTCAACTGAAAGGAGCCTTAACTGCCAATTCTAGAGTTTCTTGATGTGCTCGAAGAGCATGTCTAGAAAGTCTTGAATCCCGCACCCTTGCGGGGCTGAGCTATAGCACCAAGATGTCTTTATTAATCAGCCGCGTTCAACTGAAAAGGGCTACAAAAGTAAATAGTTTTTCATACTGCACCAGCTTCGGGCTAATTTTGTCCAATGAGCTTTGCCTACGTATTGGATATCGGGAATAGCCTGGCAAAGTGTGCTTTGTTCGATGGGGATGAGTTATCCTCCATGGAAAAGGTTCCCCTCGATGCGATAGATCATCTACAGCCGTTTCTCTCAATTCACCCAGCGGCTCCCATCATCATCAGCTCCACTGCAGCGGACGATGTACGCCCCTCTTCTGATGCCTTGGGCGATAGAAGGGTGCTCCAGTTCGACCCGTCCACTCCCGTTCCCATCGCTGTGGACTATCCCCGATCCACCCTAGGGCTGGATCGCTTGGCCAATGCCGTGGCCGCACATAGTCTGAGTCCGATGGGCTCATTGGTCATAGATGCAGGGACCTGCATCACGTATGACTACACCATCTCGGGCATCTATCAAGGTGGGAATATTTCCCCCGGATGGGCCATGCGCCTGAAGGCCATGCATGAATTCACTGGGCGTCTTCCATTGCTCGAGGCGACCCCTGCGCAGGTCTATGATTCCAAAGACACGGAGAGCGCCATGAAGAGCGGAGCTTTCATAGGACTATTGGCCGAGATGGACCATATCATAAATGAATTCAAGACCCGTTATGAAGGGATGAACGTCTACTTGACCGGTGGAGATGAGCGCATATTGGGTGAACGCCTTGAAAATGCCATCTTTGCAGCCCCTTTTCTAACCCTCAAGGGATTACATGAGATTCTCAAGCACAATAACTAATGTCCTCTTCATCCTGAGTGCACTGGTCAGCTCTGCACTTATTGCGCAGGATACGAACGTCTCTCCGTATTCGAGGTTCGGTATCGGTGACTTGGATCCTGGGAACTTCGTGAGTAATTTCGGGATGGGCGGGACCGGTGTGGGCATCGTAGACCCACTCCACGTGAACCCCTTGAATCCAGCTGGGTTAAGCTTCCTATCTCAGCCCACTTTCGAAGTAGGCTTGAAAGGTGAATGGGGGACCATCACTTCAGCCACTGAGAGCGTTGACCGCAATCTGGCCCGATTGAACCATTTCGCGGTCGGCTTCCCAATGGACAAGGGAAGGATGGGGGCTGCCTTGGGTCTCGCTCCTTTGAGCACTATCGGCTATACCAGCTTCTCCAATACCTACATTCCCGAGTTGGACATCACCCAACGCAGTGAGTACATAGGATCAGGAGGCCTGAATCGTATCTTTTTGAATATCGCGAGGAACTTCACCTTGGCGGCTGATACCTCCAAGTACAATCAGAACACCCGCTTGGCTCTTGGCGGAGGACTGAACTTCGAATTCGGTTCCTTGAGCACAGAGCGGAATTCCATCTTCCCCAATTCCAATGGCTTCGTGAATACGAAAATCAAGGATGCCACGACTTTCAGTGATGTGAACTTCCAGTTCTCGACCCTGGTGAGGCATTATCTGGATAAGAAGGTCAGTGAAGAGGACAGTCGGTTCACCATTTTCAACATCGGTGCAACCTATGATCTCGGGACGGCCCTGAATGGGAACCGATCACAAGAAGCTTACAGCTATGTGGAGAATGCCTCAGGTTTTGAAAGCGCTAGGGATTCCATCAATGTCTTCTCTGACCAGAAGGGCAAATTGAATCTCCCTGCCACTATAGCCATCGGTGCCTCAGTTGATTTCTACTTCAGACCAAGTGAGGCCAAATCCTCTCATAAATTCTCGGTAGCTGCAGACTATCGCATGGCCGACTGGGGTTCCACCACCGAGGTCTTTGATGCAGAACGCGGTTTTCCTGACTTGGGTAAATTGGCCATGCTGCACACAGGTATAAGCTACCAGCCTGATGTGAGTCTCAATACCAGCCGCAGGGTGAGTTCCTTTTCCATGGCGACCTATCGTTTGGGGTATAGAACAGGCAATACTCACTTGGCCATTGACAATCAGGTGCTTACAGAAACTGGCATGTCTTTTGGACTTAGCCTTCCCGTCCTGGCCGGAGGAATCAACAGAACCAACAGTCAGCTGGACCTGGGAGTCGAATACAGCTCCCGAGGAAGCACGGACAACGGATTGCTAGAGGAGAATTTCTGGAGAGTGATGGTAGGATTCAGTTTCCATCCTTACACTAGATTCGACCGCTGGTTCCAAAGAAGAAAATACGATTGATACACAAATACAATTAGACGATGAATACTCTCAAGACCATAGCCCTTATCCTGATGGTGACTCTAGGCCTGAAGGCTGAAGCCCAGAAGAAGTACGACTTCGGAACAGATAGCGTGCGCTGCGTGGAGAACCTCTCCCTCTTCAATGAATTCATTAAGCAGAAGTCCTATGCTGATGCGTATAAGAGCTGGCAGGTCTGTGTCAATATCTGTCCTGCGTCAAGGAAGGGTCTATACCTGAGTGGCGTGAACATGTTCAGGAGCCTCATTAAAAATGAGGCGGATGAGGCGCGCAAGGCTATCCTCACCGATAGCTTGATGACCCTTTTCGACATAAGAGCGGCCAACTTCGGTCAGGAAGGGTATGTGCTAGGACGTAAGGGTGTGGAGATGTTCAAGTATTATGATGATCCATGCACAGCAAAGGATGTGTTGAAGCGCTCCATTGATATCTCTCAGAACAAGGCTGAGGCAGCCATCATCTCTACCTATTATCAAGCGCTTTATAAGTGCTACAGAAATGATCAGGTTGACTTAGAGACCATGTTCACGGAATACTTGACGCTATCTGATATCATCAATGTCAACATCGAGCGATTGGATGAAGCCGCTGAAGAAGAGGATGAGGACGATGGTAAGGAAGGTCATAAAGAGAAGTATGTCACCGCCAAGAACAACCTTGATGAATTCTTCGTCCAGTTCGCAGATTGCGAAGACATAGAGCGCATCTTCAAAGTGCGCATGGATGCTGCTCCCAATGATCTGGAGTTGAAGAAGAAAGCCCTTCGAATCATGAACCGTAAGGACTGCAGTGACAGCGACCTCTTCCTCCCTGTGGCCAAGGCCATCCATGATGCAGAGCCAAGTGCGGAATCAGCTTACGCCATCGCTCAGAAAGAAGCCAAGCTCAAGAATTACAGTCAGGCAGCCAAGTATTACGATGAGGCCAGCGACCTCTGCGGAGACTGCGCGGAGAAGGTGAACTACCTCATCAAGACCGGTTATTTCTCTTTGGCGAATGGCAACGTCAGCAAAGTACGCACATGTGCCAACGAGATCCTTCAGCGTGAGCCTTCCAATGGAAATGGGTACATCTTGAAAGGGGATGCCATCTTCCAAAGCGCATCAAGCTGTGATGATGGCAAGCTGGGCAAGTATGGCATGTATTGGTTGGCCTATGACATCTACTCGCGAGCGAAAGCCGTGGACAACAATAAGAAAGTCCAAGAGATCGCCAGTAAGAAACTCGCCAATTGTACCGCTCAGTTCCCGACTACCGAAGATGCCTTTTTCTTTGGAGTGAAAGACGGAGCATCCTACACGACCTGCACCGGAGAGGCCACTACGGTCAAGGTACGTTGATCACAAGTGGTCTCATAAAGCATCTAGGGATCCCGATGGCCATCGTCATCGGGATCTTCTGTTTTTCCTGCAAGAACGACATAGGTGTGATTCAGGAGATCGGTGAGGAGAGCTTGGGCGCCTCCCAGACCGTCTACAATGTGACCTATACCTATACGGATTCCGGTCGAGTGCGCAACATCCTGCATGCGGGTAAACTGGAGCAGTTCGTTCAGGACACGGACTATGTGAAAGTGAGTCAAGGCTTGAGCCTCATCATCAAGGACCGTTCTGAGCGAGAGAGTGGCAGACTGACCTCAGATACTGGCCTCTACTTGAAAGCCCAGAATGAGATGCGGGCCATAGGGGGTGTCATCTTCACCAATCCCAAAGGCGATTCCCTCTTCACCGACCATCTCACTTGGTATAGCGATAGCAGCCTCATCCTCACAGATGCACCGGTGCGCATCCTACGCGCTGATGGGTTGGACCTCAAGGGCAAAGGCCTTCGGGCAAAGGAGGATTTCAGCAGGTACACTATCTTAGCGCCTTTCGGAGACATCGCGGTCCCCGATAATCTCAATACCAGCAATGAAGCTGAGGAAGATCAATGAATTCATGGAGAATGTGTGGCTGTCCATCGCCATACTCACCACCCTGTATGGCATCTATGTGGTCTGGACCAAAGGATTTTCTGATAACAAGCTATATGCCTTCTTTCCTTTGGTAGCTTGGTTCTTCTACTACACTCGTAGGCGTTTGCGTTTGGCCATGGAGAAGAATGACGCTCATAAGGAGGGCAATCAGAATCTGAAGCCATGAGTTTGGAAGGTCCTTGGTTCATCATACTGATTTCCCTTCTCCTTTCAGGTTTCTTCTCGGGCATGGAAATCGCCTTTGTCACCGCCAATCGATTGCAGATCGAGCTGGAGGTGAAGCAGGGTCAGATATTTGCCAAGCTGGTGAACTGGTTCGTGAATCAGAAAGCCCGTTTCATTGCGGCCATGCTCGTGGGCAACAACATCGCCTTGGTCGTGTATGGTATCTACATGGCGCAAGTTCTGGAACAGCCTCTCCAAGCCATTTGGAACCATGATGTCTTCGTGCTACTCACTCAGACCGTGCTCTCTACCATTCTCGTACTCGTCACGGCCGAGTTCCTTCCCAAGTCCCTATTCCGCATCAATCCGAACTGGTTGCTGAATGTCTTGTCCCTGCCATTGCTCATCATCTACGGTCTTCTACTCCTGCCTGCCTTGGTGGTGACCTGGATCTCCGAAGTCATCCTGAAGATCTTTTTCAAGGTGGAATCTGTTGATCAGGATACGATGTTCGGCCAGATCGACCTGTATAATTTCCTATTGGAGAAGACCAGTTCCATGGATGAGAATGAGGAGGTGGAGACGGAGATCCAGATCTTCCAGAATGCCTTGGAGTTCTCCAAGGTGAAAGCCCGTGAATGCATGATTCCAAGGAATGAGATCAAGGGGATAGAGATAGAATCCAGTATCGAGTCACTGAAAGAATTGCTTATCGCCACTGGCCATTCCAAGATCATGGTCTACCGTGACAATATCGATCACATCATAGGCTATGTGCATAGTAGTGAACTCTTCAAGCGCCCTGAGACCTTGAAAGCCATATTGAGACCCATTGCCATGATCCCTGAGACCAAGACGGCCAATGATATTTTAGAGCAGCTCATCACCCAACGCAGGAACATTGCAGTGGTCCTGGATGAATATGGCGGCACGTCTGGCATGCTGACCATAGAGGATGTGGTCGAAGAACTTTTCGGGGAAATAGAGGATGAACATGATAAAGAGGACTTGGTGGAGGAACTGCTTGGAGAGGACCATTACCGATTTGCTGCCCGCCATGACATCGATTATCTGAATGAGCGCTACCGCTTGAATCTCCCCGAATCAGAGGAATATGATACCTTGGCGGGATTCATTCTCAATCACTTCACCGACCTGCCTAAGCCCAAGGATCGCGTAGTCATTCCACCCTTCCGATTCCTGATTACCAAGATGTCGGACCACCGCATAGAAGAGGTGGAACTGAAGGTGACCAAACGTTGAACACTTTCATATTGAAACTCAGGGTCGTATATTCGCGCACCTTATTGAAAACAGGGCTAACATTAACCCCTTCAAACAAGTCAATAAACCACATTTAGAAGATGGCGATAATCGGTAAAATCAGGAATCAGAGTTGGTTGCTTCTGACAATAATAGGACTTGGTATCCTATTGTTCATTCTAGACCCAAGTGCCTTACAGACCTTGTTCGGAGGTCAGCAGGCCCCCAAAGTCGGGAAGTTGGGAGATGTAGAAGTAGATGCCCAAGAGTTGGAGAAGCGCACCCAATATTGGATAGACATCTATGCTTCAGGTTACAATCAGCGCATCACGGCCGAGCAAGCCCGTAATATCGCCTGGCAAGACCTAGTGAAACAGGAGGTGCTATTAAAGGACATCTCTACGGTCGGGCTTCGTTTTGCAGAAGAGGAATTCGATGACATGCGTTTCGGAGAGGGGGTCATCGGTGAATTCACCAACAACTTCAAGGACGAGAACGGCAACTTTGACCCAGAGCGGGTGAAGCAATCCTATTCCTTCCTCTATAACCAGAATCGTCCGATATGGGAGGCAGAATACAAGCGATTGAAAGAGAGCCGCTTGACTGAGAAGTACAACACTCTTTTGAGCAAAACCTTGTATGCCAATTCTTTAGAGGCCAAGGATGCCTATGTCAACAAGAACAGTTCTGTGAGCTTCAGGTATGTCTCCAAGACCTTCAGCGAGATACCTGATTCCACGGTAACCGTGAGTGATAGCGATCTTTCTACTTATTTCAATGCTCATAAGAACGAGGTCCGCTATACGCAGAAGGCAGGAAGAGATCTAGACCTTTTGGTCTTCCCAGTAAAAGCCACCGATGAGGATGTGCAAGCCATCAAAGGTGAGGCGAGCAAGATCCTTTCGGACTTCAGTTCGGCTACCAACGATTCCTTGTATGTTGTTCAGAACAGCGATAATCGCTCTTATGCCAAGAACGGATATACTCGTGCTGACATGGATTCCACCGTGGCTGAGGCTGTCTTTACTGCCAACATCGATGAGGCGGTAGGACCGTTCCGTTCAGGAGAGGCCTTCATTCTCTACAAAGTCGTTGGAGATGATGCCAAGGCAGAAGCTACGGTAAGACACCTTCTCCTCACTTCCAATGCATCCAACGATGCCGAAGTAAAACAACGTGCCGATAGCATGTTGAACGCGATCAAGCGTGGTGCGGACTTTGAGAAACTGGTAGAGCGATTTACCGAGGATCCAGGATCCAAGAGTACTGGAGGTAAATATGAGTGGTTCCCTAAAGGACAGATGGTCCCTGAATTCGAGGATTTCAGCTTCAACAAGCCTATCGGAACACGTGGAGTGGTGAAGACCAACTATGGCTACCATGTCATGGAGAATCTAGACCGTAGAAGCGAGCCTATGCGCCAAGTGGTGGAACTCAGAAAGGACATCGTTCCTTCCACAAGCACCTATGATGCAGCCTATGAAGCGGCCAATGCCTTCCTGATCGACCATAGCGATGCAGCTTCCTTCAAGGCTGGCGCTGAAGAGGCCGGATTGGAGATAAAGTCTGCCAAAGGTGTAGCGGCAGGAAGTGCGTCCATCGCAGGTCTGGCCAATGCGCAGGAAATCGTTCGTTGGGCCTACTCCAGCGATCGCAGCGTTGGGAATGTCTCTGACCCCAAAGAGGCTGGAGACAATTTCGTTCTTGCTCTTCTAACAGGTTCCAAAGAAGACGGTGTTCCGAGAATGGAGGATATCAAGGACCTGGTGCGAACTGAGGTGTTGAAGGAGAAAAAGGCCAAGATGATCAAGGAGCAACTCGGCTCCTATGCGTCCGTAGATGAGGCAGCAGGAAAGCTCTCAAAAACAGCGACTTCAGCTCAGAATATCACCATGAGCAATCCTAACATCACCGGTGCTGGCCGTGAGCCCATCGTGGTGGGAAATGCCATGGCAAGGAATGAAGGCGAGGTTCTTTCTCCCATTGTTGGTCAGAATGGCGTTTTCGTCATCGAAGTGACCGGAAAGGCCGAAGCGAATACAGAAACCGTAGACCTCAGCGGAGATAAGAATACCATCAGAACCTCTCTTCGTGGTCAAGTAGGTCAAATGAACACTGCTCTGAATGACTTCAAAGGCGTAAAGAACGATTTGGCCCGTTACTATTGATGATCTGACAAAAGACTTGAAAGCCCCGTCATAGCAATGACGGGGTTTTTTTATGGCTTGATGACCAAAGTGCGACTAAGTAAAACTTGGTCACCTGCACTGAGTTGAACGATGTATAATCCTGTATCCAATCCATTGATATCGATCTGGGTCCCTGAGTTCACCTGACGGCTTTTCACCATCCTTCCCGTGATGTCTATCAGCCGCATATCCAAGCGTTGGGTGCTATTGTAATAGATGGC
The DNA here is from genome assembly GCA_027621335.1 of Bacteroidota bacterium. GTDB lineage: Bacteria > Bacteroidota > Bacteroidia > Flavobacteriales_D > JABDKJ01 > JABDLZ01. The sequence continues at coordinate 17,361 of JAQCAN010000007.1, read as the reverse complement.
GAAGCGCTCGTTGGCCGGATTTGGAAAGATGCGGACTTCCTCCACTATGAGTTCCGCTAGGTTAGTAGTGAAGCCACAGAGGCAATTGATGCTCAGGGTCTCTTGTTCTCCGTAAAAAGCAAGCGCATAGTCTGTACCATTGCTCGCCTCTGTGCTGCACCCTGACACTACCGTGGCGATGCCGTTCACCGATGCCCATCCAAGCACCATATCGCATGGCCCGAAATCCAATCCTGCGAGGTCAGAGCACATAGACACGTTATTGAACGGACATTCTCCAGCGGTCCAACCGACCATTCCGCCAAAGTTCAGTGCTATACATTGATTTGGGTAGGTATTGCCATCACAACCGCACACCGGGTCATAGATGAAACTGCAAATGGCATTTGGGTCGATCAATGAACAGTCACGACAGGGCTGTGCACTTAGCAAGGTGAGGCTGAAAATGGCGATGGAAGAGACTAGAAGTCGTTTCATGGTCAAGGTGGTTTAGCATGAAGTTACACCACCTTAAGGTATCTACCAAATCTCCCTGTTATCCTCCCTCTCAAATTGTCGCGATACATTTCAATTCTATCGCAATGGGCGTGGGCAAGGAATCTATGGCCACCGTGGTCCTGCACGGCTGGTTATCCTTGAAATATTCAGCATAGATGCGGTTGTAGGTCTGGAAGTCACGCTTCATATCGGTGAGGAACACCGTCACATCCACTAGCTTGTCCCAGCCGCTTCCTGAAGCCTCTAAGATGACCCTCACATTATCGAACACACTGCGGCACTGGGCCTCGAAATCAAAGGCCTTGAAATTCCCGTTCTTGTCCAACTCCAGGCCTGGCACTCCAGAGTCGGTGGCATCACTTCCAGCAGTGCGAGGCCCTACTCCGCTGAGGAAAAGCAGGTTGCCCACTTGACGCGCATGGGGATAGAGCCCCACGGGTTTCGGGGCTTTGTCAGTGTTAAAGGACTGTTGGCTCATTGCTCTTTGATTTTACTTTATCCACTTCAGCCACCCCGCCTGAGACAATGAACTTCATGACTTCGGCTGCATTGGCATCAAGTGGAGTGACATTCTCCGCAGGGACGATGAATAGGTTTCCCGAGAAGGCATAGGAATGTGGAAGGTAAACAGCTATCCTTCCCCCGTCTATGCCAAGCTCACTCAGGTCTTCAGAGGTGATAAAGCCTAATTTCTCGATATCGGCCATTTTGGTGAGCTTGACAAGTACTGGCCTATTGAACCGCCTTTTATCCCCTACAAAGGCTGACAAGAGGTCGCTCACCGAGGTGTACAATGTTTTGATCAGCGGGATCCTCTCTAGTAGTCTGAGAAAATAATTCTCGATTGGCCTAGCGATGATGGTGGACCCAAGGATGCCTATAATGGTAATGATGAGCAGAAGTGCAAGTATGCCCAAACCCGGCTTATCTAAGGGAATAAGGCTATCCAAGAACACGAAGAGGTTATATATGATGTACCCCGTCACCACTAAGGGCACAGTGTACAGCAGTCCCTTGACGAAGAAACCGAAGACTCTAGAAAGGATTTCCCTGAATTCCATTGGGCCAAAGATATCGTATTGAATATGGTTTCTGGACAGCTGCGATGCCCCCCTCTGGTCTTTTACTCTGCGAGCACTTCAGCTTGCTTTTTCTTAGGCAGGCTCAGAAAAATGAGATCATAGGAATGGTTTGTCCATTCGTAGATGAGGTCCTCAGGGAGGCCTTCATTCAGATAGACCGAGTTCCATTGTTGCTTATTCATATGATACCCCGGTCTGACAGCAGGATACCGCTCCCTGAGTTCAATGGCCAGTTCAGGATCACATTTAAGGTTGACGAAGTCCAGATCTTCTATATCGATGAGTGCGAACATCTTGCCCCCAACCTTGAAAACCAGCACGCGGTCATCAAAGGGAAAGCTCTCCGTCACTCCCTTTTTTGCGATGCAATAGTTCCTGTAGGCTTCGATGTTCATGCAAGTATCCTATAAAGTACAGGCTTACTGGGAGCTGCATCATTCCCGAATGGGGAGATCATCAGGTTCAAGAGATATTCTCCGTCTGCAATGGCCTCAGGCACGTAGGCCATCTCGGTGATACTCGCATGCATACGGGACGATCCATTCTCATCATACCAGAAGGCCCGATGCGCCAGCATCTTTCCTCCATCATTCTCTCTGTCCACACTGGGAAGGTCTACCAAGAGGTGTTCTATCCCAAACGAACGGACCATGGCCAGGGCCTCCGGCATGAAATAGGGCGGGTTATTCCCAGTGTATGTCTTGGTCAATTTCTCTTGCCCATTGGGCAGGGTTCTGATGACCAATGCCTTGACATCGGAAGACAAAGACAGGTCCCTTAGCTCCTCTTTTCGGATGACCAGATCGCCCTCCTTTACGAATTCTGAGCCCCCCTTCTCCAGGCGATGGGGCTGCACTGTGATGAGCTTGGCCACATGCATGAAGTCCCTGATGTATTCATCCACCTGATGGACCTCCTCAGTCAGGTGACCTATGCACTCCGTATGAGTGCCGTTGCCATGTGGATTGAAGCGGATATCCCTAGTATTCACGCTACCTCCTTCCTTGACCGAGCCCACAAAGCCCTCCATCCTGACAGGCTCGAAACTTGGGTAAGGCGCATACCAGGCTACCGGATTCTGCTCTCCATGTCGCATGCGTATGCTGATAGGCAGTGGCCTCCCAAGATCCACCGTAAACTGCCTGATACCTGTGTCCAATGTTGCTCTCATGCTCATGACGTTCATCTGAAAGGGGAAGGTAGAATTTATCTTGAAGGTCTACATATGGACTTTGAGCCCTTGACTTAGTCAGATGCCCATATTGCTTACCTTCGCGTCCCATGTCACCGAATTCAAAGACCGTCCAACTGCATGACAAGCGCTTCAAGCTGAGCATTCCGTCAGATCATATACAGGCGGCCATCTCGGCCATGGCCTCCCATCTGAAAAAGGACATCGGGCAAGAACAGCCACTTTTCCTTGGAATCCTGAATGGATCGTTCCGTTTCGCCTCAGACCTGGTCTCCAACTATGAGGGGCCTTGTGATGTGACTTTCGTGAAGGTAGCCAGCTACGAAGGCACCCGCACCACTGGTGAGGTCAAACGACTCATCGGTCTGGATGAGAATGTAGCCGGCAGAGTAGTGGTGGTTCTGGAGGATATCGTAGATACGGGTACCACGGTCGAACAGATCCTCTATGACCTGGAAGGACGCGGGGCCAAACGGGTCATTATCGCCACTTTGCTTTTCAAACCTGAAGCCTATACCCGACAGCTGACGATAGACCATGTCGCCCTTCAGGTGGCCAATGAATTCCTAGTGGGATACGGATTGGATTATGATGGCCTGGGACGGAACCTCAATGACATCTACACTTTGATACTTGAAAACGAGAACAGCATGAAGAACATCATTCTCTTCGGTCCTCCGGGTGCCGGAAAAGGCACACAATCCACCTTCTTGGTGAACACCTTCGGGCTAGTGCACCTTTCCACGGGCGACATCTTCCGCAGCAACATCAAGCAGGAGACCGATTTGGGGAAATTGGCCAAGAGCTATATGGACAAAGGGGAACTGGTCCCTGATGACGTGACCATCCAGATGTTGGAGAGTGAGGTGTTGAAACACCCTGAGGCCAAAGGCTTCATCTTCGATGGCTTCCCGAGAACCGTGGCCCAGGCTGAAGCATTGGATGCCTTCTTGGAGCGGAGAGGAACGGATATCTTCCGCATGTTGGCTTTGGATGTTCCTGAGGAAGAGCTCGTGAGTCGCCTTGTGGGGCGCGGTAAAGAAAGTGGCCGAGCAGACGATCAGAATGAGGAGATCATCCGTAACCGCATCAAGGTCTACGAACAACAGACGTCCATCCTTGCCCAATTCTATCAAGCCAAAGGCCGGTTCGTGGCTGTGGATGGGATAGGCAGCATAGAGGCCATCTCCTCCCGCTTGGAAGAGGCCATGAAAGACTGATCCAAACCTTAGATGTCAGGAAAGAATTTCGTTGACTATGTGAAGGTCAATCTGCGTTCAGGGAATGGTGGCCCAGGCTCCACCCACCTGCATCGAAGCAAGATCACCTCCAAAGGTGGTCCAGATGGGGGTGATGGGGGTCGAGGCGGTCACATCATCCTTAGAGGAAACAAGCAGATGTGGACCCTCTTACACTTGAAATACCGCAAACACGTGAAAGCCGATCACGGAGGATCAGGAGGTGGCGACCTGAGGTCAGGGGCAGAAGGGGAGGACGTGTATCTGGATGTCCCTCTGGGAACCGTTGTAAGGGACCCTGAAACTGGGGATGCGCTCCATGAAATCACCCAAGAAGGAGAAGAATGGACCATCGCGCCAGGTGGGCGAGGCGGTAAGGGCAACCACCATTTCAAGTCCCCGACCATGCAGACCCCTCGCTTCTCACAACCTGGTGAACCTGGTCTGGAGATCTGGAGAATCCTTGAGTTGAAAGTTCTGGCCGATGTGGGGCTGGTAGGCTTCCCTAATGTAGGCAAGTCTACCCTCTTGGCCTCCATCACTGCAGCAAAGCCTGAGATTGCAGACTATGAATTCACCACCTTGACGCCCAATCTGGGCATCGTGCCCTACCGTGGGGAGCGCTCCTTCATCATGGCGGATATCCCTGGGATCATAGAAAATGCCCATTTGGGTAAAGGCCTAGGTCTGCGTTTTCTAAGGCACATCGAACGGAACTCACTTCTTCTGTTCACTGTACCCGCTGATGCCAAGGACATTCATGAGCAATACCGCATCCTGCTACGAGAATTGGAGATGTACAATCCTGAGCTACTCGACAAGCAAAGGCTTCTGGCAATCACCAAGAGTGACCTAGCTGATGTTGAACTCCGCGAAGCGATGGCCAAGGACCTTCCAGAAATTCCTTATGTCTTCATCAGCTCTATCACTGGTGAGAACTTAGACAAACTGAAAGACCTCATCTGGAAGACTTTGAATGAGTGATCGACTGTTCAATGTATCTTGGAAGACTTCTAATGTTCGTTTATTTGACGGTCAGAAATCCAATGATTCTACTTCTGCTTTGAATGAAACGCATGTTGGACACCCTTGAGACATATGACCGCTCCCTTTTCCTGTACTTGAACGGGCTTCATCAAGATTGGCTGGATCCCATCATGCACAGTGTGAGTGATAAACTCTTTTGGCTGCCTGTCTATCTCTTCATCTTCTTTCTCGTGCAGCGCCAATATGGATGGAAGAACCTGGGGTGGTTCGCTCTTGGGATTGCCCTGATCATCTTGTTCTGCGATCAGATTTCCAGCAGCTTCCTGAAACCCTACTTCGCAAGGTACCGTCCGTGCAACAATCAGGAGATCTCCCACATGGTGCATCGCGTGTATGAACGCTGCGGCAGCGGCTATAGCTTCGTCTCTGGCCATGCGACCAACTATTTTGGAATCAGCCTGTTTGCCGCAATGGTCTTCAAGAACACGTGGGGTTATGTACTTCTTTTGTCTTGGGCCGCACTCATCGCCTACTCCAGGGTATATCTGGGGGTGCACTACCCTGGGGATATTCTGGCTGGGGCCATCTTGGGAGTTGCTATCGCCATCCTGATCTTTGTACTGAACCAACGCATCTGTGAACGAAGCCAAGGGAAGTACGGTTTGGACCTGAAACATCCATTGACCCGATGAGCTGGCCCCAGGTCATAGCCGTATTTATAGGCGGTGGCCTCGGCAGCCTGGCCCGTTACCTCATTTCCTTGTTGGTCTTAAGAGCCTCCATCGGACTTTTCCCTTGGGCCACCGTCATAGCTAATGTGCTGAGTTGCTTGGTCATGGCCCTTTACATGAACTATAGTTCTGAACGCCTGATGCTGGACTCTTGGCAAAGGCTCTTTGTTCTGGTAGGCTTTTGTGGAGGTTTCTCCACCTTCTCCACGTTCTCTCTGGAGAATTTCCTCCTCCTTCGTCAAGGCGCTTTCGGAGTCCTGGGACTGAATATCACCATCAGTGTGATCCTGTGTGTTCTGGTCTTCGTCTTTCTGTTCAAAGGCATCAGAACGGTCTGATAAGTCTTCTCAAGCCTTAGATAAAGCTTTCTCCAAAGCGAGTCCGAAGCGGTAACAATCCATATAGGAATTGTAGATGGGCACTGGGGCCACCCGAATGACATTGGGCTCTCTCCAATCTGCAACCACTCCTTCTTCGGTCAAGGCATCGAACAGGAGCTTGCCATAACCGTGAGCCAGAATGGAGAGCTGAGCACCCCGTTCATCAGGGTCTGTAGGCGTGATGATCTCGAAACTTTGGCCTCCATTGGCTTCGGAGACTTCGGCAATCACTCGCTCCAAGAAGGATGTAAGTTCCAAACTCTTGGCCCTCAAAGCTGCCATACCTACCTCATCATGCAGGTCCAGTGCCGCCTTGAGACAAGCCATAGTGAAGACGGGCGCATTACTAAGCTGCCAGCTTTCGGCAGTTGGGATGGGCACGAAATCATGCTCCATGAGGAACCTACGGTCCTTATCATGGCCCCACCATCCGGCCAATCTAAGGGTATCAGGATCCTTGGCGTGCCGCTCGTGGACATAGATACCCGAGACACCTCCTGGACCTGAATTCAAATACTTGTAGCTACACCAAGCCGCGAAGTCCACATTCCAATCGTGCAGCTGCATAGGGATGTTCCCTGCCGCATGGGCCAGATCGAATCCCACCATGGCACCAACCTCGTGGCCTTTCATGGTGATCGTCTTCATGTCGAAGACTTGTCCTGAATAATAGTTCACTCCTCCGATCATCACCATGGCCAATTCCTCCCCAGTCGTCTCAATGGCATATAAGACATCTTCAAGCCTGATGAGATGCTCTCCCTCACGTGGACCTACTTCGACAATGACATCATCAGGTTGCAATCCATGCCATTTAGCCTGAGATGCCAAGGCATAGGCATCACTGGGGAAGGCCTTCTTCTCGCAGATGATCTTCTTGCGCTGTCCTTCAGGCCGATAAAAGGAGGCCATCAGGAAATGGAGATTGGCTGTAAGGCTCCCCATAGCCACCACCTCCGTAGGCAAGGCCCCTACAATACGTCCAAGAGGCCCTGCGAACTGCTCATGATAACTCACCCAAGGCCGTCTGGCCCTGAAATGCCCTTCCACCCCATACGTGGCCCAGTCCTCCAACTCCTCTTCCAGATACTTCTTCACCCCCTTGGGCTGAAGTCCCAGTGAATTACCTGTGAAATAGATGCAGTCCTGACCATTGTGCTTGGGAATGAAGAACTGATGCCTATAGTTCGACAAGAGATCTTCTCCATCCCTCTTTATAGCCTTCTCCAAAGTCGATTCCTTCATGCGTTAAGGTATTGTGCGGTGAAGTTACGGATGCCTATTCAGTCTGGGAGCTAAGGCAACTGGATGGCTGCCCTTCGAAGTGCTACATTTGCGGCCGAAATGTGGAATAAGCCCTTTAAGACTGGATCATGACCACTGCGGAGCAGTTCGATGTGCTGATAAGAGAAGGTGTTGCGCCTGAACGTGCTGAGGAGCAGTTGCGTCTTCTGAAACGTGGTACCAAGACCATAGAGCTGGCTTCATCTGCATCGATAGGAAATGGTCTGAGGAAATTGGAGTCCGCGGAGGCCTTGTCATATGCTGAGGCATACATGTCAGCCAAGGAAGGCTTGAAGGTGATGAAATTCATTCCAGCTTCTGGGGCCGCTTCAAGGATGTTCAAAGACCTATTGACTGAATACAACAGTGGGGTCAGCTCAGATGCCAGCCGTAAGTTCAAGTCCCGTTATTCTGAGCTTCCCATGTTCCATGGAATGGACAAGCCACAAGATGACGAAGCCCTTTTCCAATTGATGTTCCAGACTTGGCGAGTCCAAGAATGGCCCAAGGGGACCATTCCTTTCCATACTTATCCAGAAGGAGATCGCACTGCTTTTGAGGAGCATTTGGTAGAGGGCATCGCCTACGCCTCCTCTCAAGGCATGGTCCACCTGCACTTCACCATCGCTCCGGAGCACCTTGAAAATATAAAGGCGCGTATGGCTCACTGGGCCCTGCATTATGGAAAGATCCATGATGTGGTCTTCGATGTGACTTTTTCCTCCCAGGACCCCCTGACAGACACCTTTGCTTTGGAGAGCAATGGAGACATCGCACGTAAATCGGATGGGAGTATCCTATGGCGACCTGGCGGGCATGGATCGCTCATCCATAATCTCGATACCATCGATGCGGACATCATCTTCATCAAGAATGTGGACAACGTGGCCCCCGACCATTTGAAGGACGACACCTTGCTCTATAAGAAGGCGCTGGCAGGGCTTCTTCTTGAACTGAGGGAAAGAGCACGTGAGGTGAGGGCTTCCTTGATCTCCAATCCAGATGAGCAGAACATGACTAAAGCCCGTGGGCTTTTGGCTGATTTCGGAATTGACATCACGCCAGAGAAGGCGGTGTCGTTGGAGACGCTCTCGAGGCTCTTGGACCGTCCGTTCAGAGTGTGCGGTATGGTGCCTAACCAAGGTGAACCAGGTGGGGGGCCCTTTTGGGTTCAACACTCAGGCTATCAGACTCTGCAGATTGTGGAAAGCGCGCAAGTGGACCCAGAAGATCCGGATCAATGGCGAAAGTTGAAAGGAGGAACACACTTCAATCCTGTGGACCTGGTGTGTTTCACCAAAGACTTGGATGGACGAACACGGAGCATTTTGGAGTACCGGGATACGGATACTGCCTTTGTCACCAGCAAGAGCTATGAAGGCCATAGTTTGACGGTGCTGGAATGGCCAGGTTTATGGAACGGGGCCATGGCCGATTGGAACACGGTCTTCGTGGAAGTACCCATCTCGACTTTCACCCCAGTCAAGACCATCAATGACCTCTTCAGGTCCAGTCACTCCTCAAAGTCCTAGGGCCTTCTCTACTTTGGCTATGCGCTGGCCCAATGCTTCCCAGCGCTCATCTCCTGAACCTTTTTCCTGTTCGGACTTCACACTGATATAGTACTTGATCTTTGGCTCCGTGCCTGAGGGCCGAGCGGTGATCTTAGTCCCATCTTCCAGCCAAAGTTGGAAAACGTTGGATGAAGGAAGGGGGATCTCCTTTGTCTTTCCTGTCTCTATGTTCCTGTGTATACCTGATCCATAGTCAGCCGTCTCCAAGACCTTCACCCCAGCAATGAACTCAGGGGTCTCTTCCCTGTAGGTCGTCATGATGTCCTGAATCTCTTGGGCTCCACTTATGCCTTTCTTGGTGATGGAGATAAGACTCTCCCTGTACATGGCCACCTCATCATAAAGCTGGAAGAGCATGTTCTTCACCGAGCCCGCCTTTTCAATCGCCCAGGCGGCCATCTCACAGAGCATGACTGTGCTCATCACAGCATCTTTATCCCTTACCTCATCCCCCACCAAATAGCCATAGCTTTCTTCTCCACCCGCTATGAACCGTTCCTTTCCCTCTTTCTCTTTGATCAACTCGGCAATGTATTTGAATCCCGTGAGCGTATCATAGCATGTGACCCCTTGTTTATCTGCAATCTCTTTGAGCAGTTCTGAGGTCACGATGGTCTTGGCGATGAATCGGTCTTTGAAGCTCTCCCCTTTCGCCTTCATTGCCTGAAGGATGAAATAGATCATCAGTGCGGCTGCTTGGTTGCCATTCAATAGTTCTATCTCGCCCTTCGCATTGCGAATACCCATCCCCACACGGTCCGCGTCCGGATCGGTTCCCAGAATGACATCGGCCTGCATCCGTTCTGCCTCAGCAATGGCCATGGTCATGGCCGAACGCTCTTCAGGGTTGGGAGATTTCACAGTGGGAAAGTCCCCATCAGCATTGGCTTGGGATTCCAGAATATGTACCTGAGTAAACCCTGCGTCTTCTAGAGCTTGGGGAACCATGGTGATGCCAGTGCCATGCAGAGAGGTATACAAGATACGTAGGCTCTTTTTACCCGCATGATTCACTGGCAATTGATGAAGGCTCTGGAGCATCGCATAATAGCCTGTTTCAACATGTCCAGGAACCTCATGGATAATGGACGGGTTTGCTCCTTGATTGACCATACTTGGATCAATGACCTCACGCACTTCTGAGATAATGCCGTCATCGTGAGGAGGCACCAACTGACCGCCATCCTTCCAATAGACCTTATAGCCATTATACTCCTTAGGGTTGTGTGAGGCGGTGATGACTATCCCCGCAGTGCAATTCAATGCTCTCACGGTAAAGCTCAACAGAGGTGTTGGGCGCAATGCTGAATACTTGTAGACGGAAATGCCATTGGCCGAGAGCACATCGGCAGCCACTTGGGCGAAGTAGTCACTCTTGTTCCTTGAGTCAAAGGCTATGGCGACAGAAATATCCTGTCCTTGAGAAAGAAGGTAATTGGCCAGCCCTTGGGTCGCAGCGCCCACGGTGTACTTGTTCATTCTGTTGGGCCCCACACCCATAAGTCCACGCAAGCCGCCAGTGCCGAATTCCAGATCCTTATAAAACGAATCTGCCAGGTCATCAGGCGAGGCCTCCAAGGCCTTGATCTGTTGATGTGTAGCACTGTCATAGCTTTCCCCTTTCCAGCTATTCAATCTTTTTTCTATTTCTTCTTGTAAGCTCATCCTATAAGTTCTTGGCCCGCCAAATATAGGCCAGTCCTCGATTGGTGTCATTTCAGGCCTTTGGTTAGCATGATTTGTCCCTAATTTTTTCATGACTTGGGAAACCTTGCCCTTGCCTCTGACGTATAGGTGTGAGAACTTTTGTTCATCTGTTAATTTGGAGCCTTGAACTCTAGTGAAGTTGGATACAAAGCGAGAGAGAGAGATTGATGAGAAGGTTGTAAAGTGTAGATGGTTTAGTTTAAGGTGAAGAAAAGGGGTCCTAGGACCCCTTTTCTTGTTCTTGGTCGTTTCCACTTCGTAACCCACCCTTCCCAAGACTCGTATATGTAGTTGAAGTTATTGAAATGATGAAAAAACTCACCATTGGGTTGTTCTTTGTTCTTGGAACGTTGATGCCCAGCGCCCAGGACATCTGCTATGTGGATCAACCTCAAGTAGACACCTACCTTTATACACAGGATGACTTCGGTCAGAGCTTCATGCCCTGCGGTTCGGGAGAGCTTTTCCAAATAGATGTTCCTGTTCATAATCTTCAGGCTGGTGAATTCACTGCTCTTCTGACTATTTATGAAGGGGATGGGTATTCAGGTGAGGTCCTCTATACGTCCAATGTGACAATCACGGACGAATGGGGGGGCTTCTTGCTTCATACATTCACTGAATCGGTCCTTGTCCAAGGTGGACAGCTCTATACCTACCGATTGGACTTCAATGGACACTATGGCACCATGTGGGCCAATTTCTCGAATATCTATGAAGAAGGGCAGAACTATTGGAACAGTATGGCCCAGGCGACCATAGATATGGGCTTCCTAGTGCACATCATTCCTACGTCCGATCCATGCGTGAGTTGGAGAGGAGAATACAGCCATGATTGGAATGAGCCGTTGAATTGGAGCTCGGCAGAGGTTCCTGATTCCACCTGTTGCGTCCTCATTCCTGAAGGATCACCCTACTATCCCATCTTGAATGAGAAGGGCGCAGCCAGTGAACTCATCATCGAAAGTTCAGGGTTCTTTGAGCTCTCCGAGAATGGAGAGCTGGACATCTATGAGCGATTGAATCTGATCGGACAGGCCGATCTGCTCGGAAAGGTCATCATGAAGGCCTCTGATGGAGAGGGTGAAATCCTGGGTTCCCCCACTTTCACCTTCTTACGTCTGGAAGGCATGTATACACTCATTGAACCCATCTTCGTCCTGGACGTATTGGATCTGGAGGACGGCTATCTGGCCAATTATGGTGCTGAGCTCCATATGCTTGTATCCGATGGGCATCATGGACATGTCTACATGCCAAATGCGAATATTGCAGGGCCATTGAGCTTCGACAAGGAACGCACGGGTTATGACCCTGAACCGGTGGGTATACCCTTTATAGGACTGAAATATGAAGATATCAGCTCAGTGAATGACGTCACTCAGCTGGACGTATTCCAGGGCACTGGTAGCTTGGAAGAGAGCCAGAGCATGTGGACCAACGATGTGAGCAATCCGAACACCTTCGACCGCTCATCAGCCTTCTTATTCAACGGTGCTGATGACCACATACGACTTAGCGGCCAAGTATTGAATGAAGCTATCTCCATACCTGCTCATGCCACAGCCACGGAACTCTACGACTTGAATGCCATTGGCAATCCCTTCCCATCAGAAGTCTTCCTTGAAGGAGTTCAAAAGAGCTCAGGAGTGGGGGCAGCCATGTACCGATGGAATGCTGAGACTCGACAATACTGCGCCCAGGTGGACAACGCTTGCATCCATGGAATGGAACCACTTCTGCGACCATTGGATGTCGTCTTCTTCCATATCCCTCCAGGTGAAGAAGTACAAATGAACTATGGTGACATGGTTTTGCGCCCCGAAGAAATACAGGCCCATCATTCTGCCACCCCATTAGAAGATCATCACATCCGCTTGAAAGCAGAGAGTGCTTCAGGCTCAGATGAGACCCTCATCCGTTTTAGGGAGGAGGCTTCCTGGTCATGGGATCGTGCATTGGATGCGATGAAGATCGCCAGCACCGATGCGCTGATGCCCGGCTTCGGGTCTATATCCGAAGATGGTAAGATCCTCTCCATCAACACCTTGCCTGTTGAACTGCAGGGTGGCCAGGTTTTCTTATACCTAGAGCCTGGTGTAGAAGGGCAGGTGCAGTTGAGTCCCTTGATGATCGATGGGGGGAGCTGCTTCACCCGTCTGGATCTAGAGGACAGAAAGACAGGTTATTTCCATGATCTTATGATGGATGGGAGTTATTCCGCAGAGGTCGTCTTGGCAGATGACCGTGACCGTTTCGTGCTTCACTTCAACAGAGAAGGATCTCTCTTCGGGCAGCCTGTGGAAGGCTTTGCTGAAGCCTCCATTCCCCTGCCATTCAATAGCCAGGTCTATCATGACCATCTCTTCATCAATATGACCGAAGCACCTCTCTATGATGAGAAGATGAATTCCGTTCGTGTTTATTCCGTGAATGGTGCCTTGGTGCTCGACCAAAGCGTAAGAAGCTCGGAAACTCGGCATTCCTTTCCACTGCATGTGAATAGCGGTATCTACTATCTCGAGGTGCGTATAGATGGCGTCCTTTACCAAGACAAGGTCTGGGTGGACTGAAGCGCCATGCAAACATCACATTCCTTCCGTTTTATACCCAGAATACTAACTTTGCGGCCTTCTTTTTCAGGGCCCCGTAGTTCAATGGATAGAATAGAAGTTTCCTAAACTTTAGATCCAAGTTCGATTCTTGGCGGGGCTACAAAGGACCCGAGGAGGTGCTCATAAGGGCACCTCTTTCGTTTTGCTATTTTCTCTCATCCGAGAGTCCTGGTCCTTAGCGACTCACTTATACACCCGTAAATGTTGGTAATGGATGGGCGAATGAAAAACCCATTTGAGCCGTTAAGTACCTTTAAACTTCGGAACAAATGCGTATGACCCGTTACCTGTCGATCATTGGATCACTGCTTTTCCTTGGCCTGAATTCCATGGCCCAGGACTGTGATTCACCTACCCAATTGTGCTACAATGAGCTAGACAATCTTATGCCCGATTCCACCACAGGGGGTCCCATCAATGGGATATCAAATGGCTGTTTCGAAGCCAACAGTGCCAGTATGTTCAGTATAGAGACCATCGCGGCAGGAGAACTTGTAGTGCAGCTTTCTCAGGTCATCTGTGATAGCCTCGGCAACTCCAATTTTGGTAATTCACTGCAAGTCCTTCTATTCACGGCCACGGACCCCTGTGATCCTTTGAGCTATGTCGAATTGGATTGCACTGAAGGCCTTGGTATCCTGCAATTGGAGACCCTCTCGGCAGATAGTGGATTGACCTATCATGTCATCGTTTCTGGGCAATTGGGTGATCTCTTCCCAGCTCAATGCGGGTATAATATCCAGATTGATGGCCCTGCGGTGGAGACCGATTTGAATGTCACCCCTTATTTCTTGATCAACCAAGGAGAGACAGTGACCTTGGAGGCCTCAGGTGCCTCTGAATACCTCTGGTCTCCTGCCTTTTCCTTAGATTTCGATACGGTGGCCATGCCCACCGCTTTCCCTCAGATCTCCACGCTTTATACCTTGGAGGCTCAGGTGGGCTCATGTACGCAAACCTTCGAGGTTTTCGTGGAGGTCATCCCCGGTATCATCCCTGTGAATCTCTTCACCCCCAATGGGGATGGCTTAAATGAGACTTGGCGCATCTTTGCCATCGAGCGCTTCCCCAATGCAGACGTAAGGGTATTCTCCCGTTGGGGCCAGCTGGTCTTCCGATCCACCGGATATGGAAACGGACGAGAGTGGGATGGCACCAACGGTGGCGGCACAAGACTGCCTGAAGGAACCTACTACTACGTCATCGACTTGAACCTCCCTGGCTTGGACAGCGACCCTGTCACGGGTTCTGTGGCCATTACCTATTGAGCATGAGAAGGACGATAAGCTTTCTGGTTTTCTTCTCTATACTGACCCTGACTGAGGCGCAACAGACTCCGCAGTACTCCCATTACCTGTTCAACCAGTTCCAAATCAATCCGGCTGTTGCGGGCAGTAAGGAGTGTCTGGACCTTCGTTTTGGATACCGCAATCAGTGGGTGGGATTCGAGAACGCTCCTAGGACCGGCTTTGCCTCCGTGAATGGGGCAGTCGGAAAGGTCAAGCGCAATGGCACATTCCACGGGGTAGGCATCATGTTCGAGGCCGACAACACAGCCCCCTTCTCCAAGACCAATGTCAATCTGGCCTATGCCTATCATTTCAAGATGAACCGCAATATGAGGGCCTCTTTAGGCCTTTTTGCCGGATTCACCCAATACCGATTGGACCTAGGAAGTGTCCTGATCGAAGACGGATCCGACCCCTTATTATTCCAAGGCTCTCAGACCAGCCTTTTGGTGCCCGAAGTCAGTCCCGGCTTCTGGATGTACAATGAGAATTTCTTTCTTGGGGCGTCCATTAAACACCTCACTGGGAACACCACTAAGGATGAAGGTGAGGCGAGCCTGATCTCTCATTTCAACCTCAGCACGGGTTATTCCACTGCCATGTCGAAAACCACCTCCTTCATTCCGAGCCTGCTCTTGAAATATGCTCCAGCAGCACCTTTGGCCTTAGACCTTAACGCCATGATAGATTTTGATAACCAGCTGGCTATAGGACTTGGATACAGAAATGGAGATGCCGTGGTAGCGCTGTTGAAATTCAATTTCTTCGATGCCTTCACCTTGGGCTATGCCTACGACATGACCACTTCACCGATACGCACAGGCAGTTCCAATGGCCATGAATTCGTTCTCGGTATTTCCGCCTGTCCTGGAACAACTAGAAGTGGCTATGTACCCTGCGCGGCCTATGATTGATGCTAAGATAACCGCCATGAGTTGTAAACCTTTACCATCCTCCGTTTCTGCTTTGAGCCTCATGCTGCTTTTCATAGGCTTCGGCATCCATGGGTCCGCCCAGTTCTATCAGGACCTTGAACCCTACAAGGAAGCTCTTACAGTGAATAAGAATGGAGGCTGTGGCTTCTTCACCGCTACCCCTGATCCTCAGCGACCTTCATGTAACGGCTTCACTGACGGACAAGCCTGTATCACCCCGCCTACGGGTGGCGTTGGTCCTTATACCTACATCTGGGTGGGCTCCCCTGACACAGATAATTGCCGTGAGAATGTGGGTCCTGGAACATATACGGTCATTATTATCGACAATGGGCAAGGTGGAGCCTCTTGTAGCTTTGATATCATAGTCAACGAGCCTGCTGATATCGCTGTATTCACCATGAATGCCATTCCACCCTCCTGTTTCGGGGAATGTGATGGACGAGCCAATCCCATAGTCATCGGAGGAAATGGTGGCTTCAGCTTCGCCTACAGCAGCGGAGAGACGACTCAGTTGGCCACGATGCTCTGCGACCCTTTCGATCTCATTATCACCGATGCCCTAGGGTGCACCACGGATACGACATATAGCTTTTTGAATGGCCCTGATTCCATAGAGGTGGCCTCAGCCATCATTCAACAGCAATGCTTTGGAATCTCAGATGGCGCCATCGATATCACTCTATCAGGTGGTGCTGGCGGATATAGCGTGACCTGGTCCGGGCCCAATGGCTTTAGTTCAAACAGTCAGGATATTTCCGGATTGGAACCTGGGACTTACGACCTATCCATCACCGATGCGAACTCCTGTCCTGGCAGCGCTTCATTCGAAATTCAAACCGCCACTGAGATCGAAGCAGATGAGACCATCTTGGATGTGGTCTGCGCTGGTGCCAACACGGGCGCCATCGAACTGGAAGTAAGTGAGGGTGCTGGAGGATATACATTTTCATGGGTTGGCCCGAGTGGCTTCAGCTCAACGGATGAAGATATCTTCAACCTCTTTGCAGGCACCTACTCCGTGACCATTACAGATGCCAATTCATGTTCCAAGACCTTTGTATACGCGGTGGATGAGAATGTGCCAATCTCAGTAACCGCCATCATAACCGACCTGGCCTGCTCAGGAGAGCCCACAGGAGCCATTGACATCACCATTGTCGCTCCCTTCCCCATCGCTACTACCTCCTGGACCGGTCCAGATGGATTCACGGCCTCAACTGAAGACCTGACCGCACTGATGGACGGCACCTATGCACTGACTATCACCGATATCCTTGGATGTACTAAGGATACGATCTTTAGTGTCTTTAGTCCTGCTCCATTGGCCCTCACCGCCATCGTCACCGATCTTCTTTGTTTCGGAGGTAGTGATGGAGCAATCGATATAGATGTGACCGGTGGAGACGGCTCGTACAGCTATACCTGGACAGGGCCAGGTGCATTCAGCGCGATTTCCCAAGATATCAGTGGCTTGGTAGCGGGGAGTTATACGGTCAATATCCAAGACGGCCAAGCTTGCACATTGGACAGCACTTTCGTCATCCCCCAGCCCGATGATATCCTCGTTGGCAGCATAGTGAACGATGTGGAGTGCAACGGGGAGGCCACTGGTTCTATAGAACTTGAAATCACAGGAGGTACGGGAAGCTTCAGTTTCACTTGGACCGGACCAGGTGGGTTCACTTCATCTGATGAGGACATCTTCAACCTGCTTGCTGGCTCTTATGATGTCACCTTGGTCGATGATAACGGCTGTGATCTCACTTTGAATTTCATTGTTGATGAGCCTACACCATTGGTCATCACTGCCATGCCCACCGACCTGCTCTGTTTCGAGGACGGGACC
>JAQCAN010000006.1 GCA_027621335.1 Bacteroidota bacterium | reverse complement strand
TTCAGTTTGTTGCTCTCATTGACTCAATCCCTTTTGTATTCAGTGTTCGGAATGAGGGAGGAGAAGCGGCCCAGGATTAGAGACTGAGCTTCCTATAATGTAGTCGAATTACCTTGTTTCGGTCTGAATATCGACCTATCTTGCAGCTTAATCAATATCAATTCCAGAACCATGAAGCGAGTTCTACTCTTGGCATGCTTGACATGCGGCCTTTCAGCATTTTCTCAGACTTTCACTGATCAGACCTCCATTCTCAACAGCATTGGCGGTTCCGCCCCCTGTGTTGTGGATATGAACGGAGATGGATTGGATGACATCGTCATCATAAGTAGTGGAGATATGTTCATGGAGATCCAACAGCCTAACGGCACCTTCATACAACGCTTCGAGAACACCAACTTCAGCAATTTCCCTTCATGGAGCATTGCAGCTGGCGATCTGGATGGCAATGGATACAATGACCTCATCTTTGGAGGAGGGTCAAGGGTGTCCTTTATCATGGCCAACGCGACTGGAACCGATTACACGGAGACCCAGTTGCCTGATTACATCTTCTCTCAGCGAACCAATATGGTCGATATCGATAATGATGGCGACCTCGATGCGTTTGCTTGCCATGATGTAGATCAAAGCCACCCTTACAGAAATAATGGAAGCGGTGTGATGGTCGAAGAACAGAGCCTCATCTCCACAGTGCCCTTGGCAGGGAACTATGCAAGTGTCTGGTGTGATTTCGATAACGATGGCGACACGGACATGTACTTGTCAAAATGCCGCCAAGGTTCGCAAACAGGAGCTGTTGAACGTGAGAATGCCCTGTATGTCAATGATGGCAATGGAGGATTCACTGAAGACGCCTCAAGCTATGGACTTTTTGATAATCAGCAATCCTGGGTGACCATCTTCGAGGACTTCGATAATGATGGTGATTTTGATACCTATACAGTGAATCATACTGGAACCAATCTTTTGAAAGAGAATGATGGGACAGGTCATTACACGGAGATCACCAATGGAAGTGGGATTGATGCGAATGACCTCGACTCATGGGCTTGCGCAGGAGCCGACTTCGACAATGACGGATTCGTAGACATCCTTTCAGAGTCCAATGTGAACAAGCAATTCTATCACAATGATGGAAATATGCAGTTCACTCCGATGAGTATGCCTTTTGACGATGGGGCTTTGGGTGACCTTAACAATGACGGTTTCTTGGATGTCTTCACAGGATTCAAACTTTGGATGAATAATGGGAATACCAATCATTGGGTAAAGGTCGGTCTGGAAGGCACCGTCAGTAACAGAAATGGAATTGGGGCTCGTGTGGAGATATACGGAGATTGGGGCATTCAAATCCGAGAGTGCCGTTCGGGACAAAGCTTCAACCCTATGAGTTCCTTAGATGTTCACTTCGGTCTGGGACAGGCTACCTCTATAGATAGTATGATAGTCAAGTGGCCTTCAGGAATCGTGGATGTCATCTATAATCCAGCGATTGATACACGCTTGACGGTGATCGAGAGTACTTTACCTGAACCCTGCATAGCACCCTCTAATTTGTTTGTCCTAGAGATCGGATTCACAGGACCTTCTCCTCGGGTGAATGGCGGTTGGACCAATCTAGAAGGAACCACGGATTGTGAAGTGCGTGGAGGAAGGATCTCTGATGCTTCAGCAAATTCACCAAACCCAGTTTTCGCAAACATCAATAACACTCAGATCATCAATCAGACCAATGGAAGTACTGTGAACTTCAATGTTCTGCTCTTCAATAATCCGAATGTTCCATTCGCCTCAGGTAAGACCTACGGATACGAGGTTAGATGCCAATGTGCAGATGGTAGTGGCTATTCAGATTGGAGTGGCATCACTCCAGAGAGCACATTCGTGGTGCCTTCAGCTGGAATAGGTGGAGATCAGGAAGTCGCATCAGGAAATGAGGCTAAATTGAATAAGGAGGGTCTATTGAGAATCTATCCGAACCCATCTGACGGGAATGGCCTGATGCTTTCGCTTGACGATGAGGTCTTCAGAGGAGAAATGGCTCTTAGGCTTATCGACCTGAGAGGTCAGCTGATAGAATCGCAGCTTCTAGTCACATCAGATAAAGTCAATCAGATGCCTGTTCAGTTCAATTCTGAGCTCAGTAAAGGCATCTACCTTCTAGAGCTAAGGTCAACAGATAATGTTTGGCAGACCCAGCTGATCATCCAATAACATATGTTAAACAAATTCAAAACAAATTCAAGAAAATGAGAGTTTATATTAGCCTAGCCTTGGTTTGGGCCGTATCGAATATGGCCTTTTCCCAGCTTCAACCGTGTGAGAATGGCTTCGCTGGAGGCTATCCGTGCTCAGGATATGATCTGGCAGCATATCTACCCCTGAGCCAAATCATTGGAGCCTCTGATGGAAACGATATATGGGGATGGACTGATTCTTTGGATGGTAAAGAGTATGCGCTGATGGGAGTATCATCAGGAACAGCCTTTGTCGATGTGACCTCACCTACACTTCCCATTTACCTCGGTTTCTTACCAACTCACACTACCAATAGTTCGTGGAGGGACATCAAGGTCTATCAGGACCATGCCTTCGTGGTTTCCGAGGCTGGAGGTCATGGTATGCAGGTATTCGACTTGACCAGACTAAGGAATGTTATTGCTCCGCCTGTGGTCTTCACTGAAGATGCTCATTATGCGGGCTTTGGAAAAGCCCATAACATCGTCATCAATGAGGATTCTGGATTTGCCTATGCGGTTGGTAGCAATACCCAATCAGGGGGACTTCATTTCGTGAATATCCAGAATCCTGCATCTCCAATAAGTGGCGGGACTGGTTTTTCGCAAGATGGATACACACATGATGCACAGGCGGTCAATTACATAGGACCTGACCTTGATTATCAGGGTCGTGAAATCGTCTTCGCTTCGAACGAGGATACGTTCACGATTGTCGATGTGACCGATAAGACCGATGCAACTCAAGTCGCCAGAGTTGGATATGCTGGAAGTTCGTATACCCACCAAGGTTGGGCCACTGAAGATCATCGCTACTATCTCATGGATGATGAGTTGGATGAGGCACAACAAGGTCATAAAACGAGGACCTACATATGGAACATCGAGAACCTGGATGCTCCTTTTCTCATTGGGTTTTACGATAGCAGTATTGCTGCCATCGATCACAACCTTTATGTAAAGGGAACAAAGGCGTATCAGGCCAACTATAGAGGAGGACTTCGAGTATTGGACATAAGTGGAATCGCCTCAGGAAACCTTACAGAAGTAGGATTTTTCGATGTTTTCCCTTCAAGTAACAGTGCTCAGTTCAATGGAGCTTGGAGTGTATACCCGTATTTTTCTAGTGGTACCATCATCATAAGCACCATCGAAGGAGGATTGTTCGTGGTGAAGGAAAGCGGTCCAGTGACTTGTCCAAGTCCATCTGCTCTGAATATCACTGGAGTCTCAGGGACTAGTATTGATATTGCTTGGCAAGAGAATGGATCGGCTTCACTATGGGATGTGGCTATCATCGAACAAGGAACTACGTTTACCGGACAGCCTACTGCAAATGATCTCAATGTGGCCTCGTACACCTTCAGCGGAGGAAATACAGGAACAACCTATCTGGCCTATGTGCGCGCAGACTGCGATGGAACAAGCGGGACAGATGAAAGTGGATGGGTTGGTCCTTTGAGCTTGACGATTCCTGCTGATTACTGTTCAGGTGACCTATTCACCGATAGTGGAGGATCCACTGGAAAGTATCAGAATAACGAGGATGAGACATATCTTATTTGCCCTTCAGGAGCCAATCAGCTGGTACAGCTTGAGTTCACTTTGGTCGATATTGAGGTGAATGCCTTCTCAGAAGCGGTTACTGGAGGGTGTTGGGATTATCTCAGCATTTATGATGGACCTGATGCAAGCAGTCCTATTCTAGCCTCACCAAGATGCGGTGAGTTGGATGGTGATGGACAGGTGCCTTTTATCCCTTCAAGTCTTCTTCAGGCAGGAGATACATTCATCTCCACTCATCCTACGGGCTGTTTGACCGTGAGGTTCCTTTCTGATGAATCGGTGGTTGAACAAGGTTGGGAGGCCATTGTAACGTGTCTTCCGAATGGTGAGGTATGCCAGGCGCCAACCAATTTGGATGTCATCGAGATAGGTTTCGGGACCACAGCGCCAAGAGTCAATGGCACATGGAACAATTCAGAGAGTACAACCGATTGTGAGGTGAGAGGAGGACGGATCTCATCAGCAACGGTAGGGACAGTAAGCCCCCAGTTCGCTAATCTGAACAACACTCAGATCGTTTCACAGACAAACGGTAGTACCGTGAATTTCAACATTGCACTCTATAACAATCCGACCATCAACTTCGCCCAAGGCAGCACTTACGGATATGAGGTAAGATGCCAGTGTGGGGATGGCAGTGGCTACTCACCATGGAGCGGTCTGACACCTCAGAGCACCTTTGTGGTTCCTTTCGCTCCGCCTGGCGCGATTGGCGATGTTAAATCAGCATCATTGTCCAACAATGAGTTGAATCTATTTCCCAATCCTGTCAGTGAAGGCCAGTTGAATTGGGGTTTGTCCCATGATTATTCGGATGATCAGACTGAGTTGCGCATCATAGATGCTCTGGGTAAGGTCATTCATTCTGAGAGGGTCTCTGGTGTTCAAGGTCTTGTGGACCTGTCTGAGAAGAATATGGAGAAGGGTATCTATATGCTTCAGATACAGAATGGGCAGTTCAATAGCACTGCCCGATTTATAAAGGAGTAAGGGCTGGAATAGTGCATTTGAACAAATGTTAAGAAACTATGTTCATTGCGTATGGAAAACCACAGAAGGATTTTTATGCCCTACCTCGACATTTGGATTACCTTTAGGTCAAGTCAAGGAAGGATAGGAGTTCTGCAAAGCAGAGTCTGGGGAGTGTGTGACATTCTAGCGGTTGTTAACGGTTCTTAGGAACAGTAAAATGCGCTCTCCTTCCTTATAGGATTCCCAGATGGAAGTCCACCGGAGGTTTAGGCCGAAGGATTGAGACGGAAGTCAGCGTTGCAGCAATGTAACGTGAGGGAGGATGTAGATTCGCTGAAGAGCTCTGCTCTGAAGAAGATGACACAGCTCTGAACATGACTTGACCTGTATCTCTGAGCGCTAAGGCACTTTTTGATGCGAACGGAGGCTTCATCCCACAGAAGAAGCCTCCGTTCTTGTTTTTTATCCTGAGCTTGAACCACCATTTCTTCACCTTCGATCGTTGAGATCGATCCTTACCTGATCTCATATCGACTTGCTATTGGCTACATCTTAGCTGAAGAATGAAAGAGATCATTCTATCATTAATCCAATCGTGAATGGTAGCTAAGAAGAAGCTTGAGAATAAGGACGCTAAGAAGATCTTTGTTCTGGATACCTCCGTACTCCTTTATGACAGTAACGCAATCAAGAATTTCGAAGAGCATAATGTCGCCATACCCATTCAAGTCTTAGAAGAGATAGACAACTTCAAGAAAGGGAATGACACCAAGAATTTCGAAGCGAGACAGTTCATACGTTATATCGACACCATTTCTGAAGGGCAACTCATCAATGATTGGATCCCCATCAATGGATCCAAAACAGGTCGCTTCAAAGTGGTCCTCCATAACCAACATCCTAAGAAGAAGGATGCCGAGCAAACCCTTGGCTCGTCCAAATATGATCACAAGATTCTCAACTGCGCTTTGGCCCTCAATGAGGAGTACCCTGAAAAATCCGTCATCTTGGTCAGTAAGGACATCTGTCTCCGTCTCAAAGCAAAAGCTCTCAACATCAAAGCCGAGGATTATGAGACGGGTAAAATCAAGAACATTTCCGAACTCTATACAGGATTTGGAGAAGACCCTCTGGAGATCTCAGAGATCAACATGGACAAACTGAAGAAGCAAGGCTTTTTAAAGAAAGGCACAATAGGGCTTGAAAAGGTGAGGGCGAATCAATATTTCACCTTGAAGACCAAGAAATCAAAGGCGCTCACCTATTATGAGGCAGACACAGAGTCACTGAATCTGGTCGACCCCTGTAGTGCTTTCGGAATTTCCGCATTGAATGATGAGCAGCTGTGTGCACTGCACGCTCTGCTTAATCCAAGGGTGAAGCTAGTGACTATTCAAGGGGTCGCTGGGACAGGTAAGACCTTACTGGCCTTAGCAGCTGCTCTGGAACAACGCAGGGAATTCAGGCAGATCTATGTGACACGGCCTATCGTCCCTTTGAGCAACAATGACATTGGCTACTTGCCGGGAGACGCTAAGGAGAAAGTGGATCCTTATATGCAATCTCTCTGGGATAATCTGAATTTCATAAAGGATCAATACCGCAAGACGGATAAGAACTACCGTCTCATCGAAGAGATGATGAAGACGGAGAAGATCGCCATCGCCCCTCTGGCCTATATCAGAGGACGTAGTTTGGTGAAGATATTCTTCATTGTGGATGAGGCTCAGAACCTTACACCGCATGAGGTGAAGACCATCATTTCCAGGGCAGGTGACCACACAAAGATTGTTTTCATGGGAGACATCCATCAGATTGATACTCCATACATGGATGCCCAGAGCAATGGCCTTTCCTACCTCATAGACAGGGTGAGGGATAATCCGCTATTTGCCCACATCACATTGCGCAAAGGAGAGCGCAGCGCATTGGCCAATATTGCCAATGAACATCTGTGATTGCAAAGGATTTGTTAAGGTCATCATCGAGGCAGCAATAGCGCCTTAACTTTGGACTTTCTTTAAAGAGCAATTATGCGCGCATTGATTTACTTCTCAAGGATTTTTGTTGGTGGACTCTTCATCGTCTCGGGCATCATCAAGGCCAATGACCCACTTGGGTTCTCTTACAAGCTGCAAGAATATTTTGCGGAGAGCGCACTCAACTTACCTTTCTTGGAGCCGTATGCCTTGGCCTTGGCCATTTTGGCCTGCCTGGCCGAGATCGTTCTAGGATTTGCAGTCATCTTTGGAGCTAAGATGCCCTTGGCGACTTGGAGCTTACTGCTTCTCACCGTCTTCTTCGGCTGGTTGACCTTCTACACGGCCACCTGCGATGAGTCCGCTACTTATACCATTCTGGTTGATGGCATCATGGAAGAACGCCCTGTGACCTGTGTAACGGATTGTGGGTGTTTTGGTGATGCGATGAAAGGCTCTCTGGGACGCAGCCTCACGCCTTGGGAGTCCTTCTACAAAGATCTTATTCTGTTCATCTTCATCGTGCCTCTGTTTTTCAAACGCAACAGCATTGCCTTGAACAGCTCGAGTCAGGATGCGCCTCTCTTAGGTGGAGCATTAGTCATCATTTCCTTGCTCAGTTGGGTCTTCGGATGGGGTTTCCCGATTGTTTTTGCCTTTATCGGCTTCTTGGGTTATCTGCTCATGAAGCGATTGAGAGAGAAACCCTCATGGGCGGTGGCAGGATATATCACCTTGATGTCTCTGGTTTTCGTTTATTATGGAGTGGAGCATCTACCCATGAAGGATTATCGCCCATATGCTGTGGGAAAAAGCATTCCTGAACAAATGAAATCGGCTGAGGAACTGGGTCTCGAAGCTCCTGTTTACATTTATAACTACAGCTTGGAGAACGAGACCACTGGTGAGCGTGTCACAGTGACCTCCAAAGAATACTTGGATGATAAGTGGTGGGAGAAGAAGGAGTGGAAACAGGACAAGGAGGCTACCACAGGGCCTTTCAAGATCAGTGATGGCTACGAACCTACTATCCCTGACTTCAGTGTATTGGATATGGAGGGCTCTGAGATCAATTATGAGATATTTGAAAGCGAGGTCCCTGTTCTATTGGTCATCACTTACGATGTCGAGAGGGCCAGTAATAACATGGACAAGATCTCCAAGTTGGCAGCAGAGGCGCAAGCTCAAGGATGGAACGTCTATGGAATGACCTCTTCCTTGGAAAGTGCCATCGATGAGTTCAGGCATACTTATCAATTGGCCTTTCCATATACCTATGGTGATGAAAAGGTCCTTAAGACCGTGGTCAGGTCCAATCCTGGTGTGGTGCTAATAAACCAAGGTACCATTATGGCCAAGTATTCGGCCAACGACATTCCTATGTTCCAAGACCTTCAATCCAAGCTGAATCCCTGATGGTCTCCTACCTGGCTCGAAGAATACTCTATGGGGCCAGTGTCCTGCTCGGGTCGGTGACCTTGGTCTTCATTATATTCAATCTCAAACCTGGGGATGCCTCTCAGATGCTTCTAGGACAGAGGGCTACTCCTGAGGCCATTGCTGCAGTCAATAAGGACCTTGGTTTGGACCTTTCTGCTTGGAATCGCTATCTGCTCTACTTGAATGACCTTTCACCACTATCCTTACACAAGGACTCCAAGGATACCAGGAGCTACTTCGATGCACAGAAGTACTCCGGAGTAGCCCTTCTAAGTCTGGGGGGCAGCTCCCTTTATCTCAAATATCCATACCTGAGGAAATCATATAGGACCAAGCGAGATGTCGCAGATATCATTGCTGATGCTTTGCCAGGCACCTTCATCCTTGCCACACTGAGCATGGGATTTGCACTCATTATCGGACTCTTCATTGGGGTGGTCTCGGCCTTGAAGAAGGATAGCTTATTCGATCGAAGCGCACTCATTCTGGCCGTACTCGGCATGTCAGCTCCATCTTTCTACATGGCAATCCTCATCTCATGGATCGGAGGGTACCTCTTCTATGAGCATATCCAATTGCCCATATTCCCTATCGCATTCTACTTGTTCATCCTTCTCTCTTGGGCCATTAGGAAGAGGTCTGAGAAAACTCCAAGACCATTTTCAAAGGTCGCTTTCAAGGGACTGTTCTGGTCCATAGGGACGTGGCTACTGCTCTTGGCACTTGATGCATTTATTGGTCAGACTGCTTTTGAAGAAGTTTTGTCAGCACATATCAATCTGCCAGGTACTCATCTGGAGCAATCAGGATCACTCTATGAGGTAGATGTCTTCGATGGACCTTACCTCGCACCCCGCAATCTGATATTACCTGTTCTGACCTTGGGAATAAGACCTCTGGCTGTTATCGTCCAATTGATGCGTAATGCTTTACTTGAAGAATTGGGAAAGGATTACATCCGGACCGCCAAGGCCAAGGGGCTCAGCACCTATGCCATCGTCATGAGGCACGCTTTCAGAAACGCTTTGAATCCAGTGGTCACCGCAGTTTCAGGATGGTTCGCTTCCTTGCTGGCAGGAGCAGTATTCATAGAGTTCATCTTCGGGTGGCAAGGTCTGGGACTTCAGGTCTATGAAGCTCTGGTGAATGAAGACTTTCCTCTGGTCATCGGTTCGGTAATCGTAATATCGGCCATATTTGTGGCCATCAATATCGCTGTGGACATCATCTATGGAATCATTGATCCCAGAGTGAGACTAAAAACATAAGTATGAGAAAGAAGATCGTAGCCGGCAATTGGAAGATGAACCTGACCTTCGATGAAGGACGTCAGCTCTTGAATGAACTTAGGCTTCTAAGGCTTGATGATGATAAGGTGGAAGTTATTGTGGCTCCACCATCGCTATATCTCTCCCAATTCTCCTTCACGAATTCCAACACCCTCTCCTTGGCGGCTCAGAACTGTCATGATAAGCCATCAGGGGCTTACACCGGGGAGCAGTCAGCGGCTATGTTGGCCTCTTTGAAAATCGGGTATTGCATCCTGGGACATTCCGAGCGCAGGAGCATGTTCCACGAGTCGGATGAATGGGTGGCCGATAAGGTCATGGCCTGTTTCGCTGAAGGAGTCTCACCCATCCTTTGCTGTGGCGAGACCTTGGCAGAACGGGAGGCAGGAAGGCACTTCGATGTCATCACCAAGCAGCTCACCACCGTATTCAAGCGCATGGATAAGAAACAAGCAGCCTATATGATTATCGCCTATGAACCTGTCTGGGCCATCGGTACTGGCGTGACTGCAAGTTCGGATCAAGCGCAGGAGATGCACGCCTTCATACGAAGTCTTATCAGCACGGAATTAGGCCGTGAAGAAGCGGAAGAGATGCGCATCCTCTATGGTGGCAGTGTCAAAGGGAGCAATGCCAAGGAACTCTTCGATCAGTCCGATGTGGACGGAGGATTGGTAGGAGGTGCCTCACTGGATTTCTCCTCTTTCAAGGATATTATCGATGCCATCTGATGGACTATGTCAAAGTCGCGTTCCAATTCAACCCTAGGGAGCCCTATGCGGAGATAGCCGTTTCAGAACTCAGCGACTTAGGCTACGAGAGCTTTGTTGATACGGAAGAAGGCGTGGAGGCCTTTATCCAAGAGCGTATCTTCGATGAGGCCGCTCTGCACTTTATCAATGACTGGGAAGATGTAGAGGTCTCTTTCCATTCTGAGAAGATCCCTTTCACCAATTGGAACGCAAAGTGGGAGGAAGATTTCAAGCCTGTCATAGTCAGAAAGGACTGCATCGTCAGGGCGCCATTCCATCATTTGGAAGAAGAGTACACCTATGACATCATCATACAGCCCCAGATGTCATTCGGCACAGGGCATCATGCGACCACGTCACTGATGATTCAATTCCTGTTGGATGAGGACCTACAAGGAAAGAGGGTTCTCGATCTAGGTTCGGGAACCGGGGTCTTGGCCATCCTGGCTGAGAAAAGAGGGGCAAGGGATATCCTAGCCACGGATATAGAGGACTACATTGTGGATAATGCGAAGGAGAACATTGCGTTGAATCAGTGTGTGGAAATAGCTGTGAAGAAAGCCGATGTTGCCAATGACCGCTACGAGGACTATGACCTTATCTTGGCGAATATCAACTTGAATGTCCTCATTCAATCCATGGAGACCATTTCTTCAGCTGGGAGAAAGGGTTCCAAGATCATGATGAGCGGCTTCTATGATGATGACATCCCCAAGTTGCAAGAGACTGCCGCAAAGTGTGGTCTCGTTCTTGAGGAGGTGCGTAAGCAGGAGCGTTGGGCTGCTGTTTTATTGATAAAAGAATGAAGAGAAGACTTTTCTTTTCCTTACTGAGTGTCACATCCTTTTTCACCCTGAATGCTCAAGTCAGTTCGTTCAGTGAGGAACCGGTCGCATTCTATTCCGAGATGGAGAAGTTCTTCACCGATGCGGATAAGAAGGAGGGCTCCCGCTTCATGGAAGAGGAGTTCGGGCCTTATTGGAATGGAACCTTGGATGAAGAGACAAGGAACGCGCTCTACGCACTCAGCAATGCTCTTCTGAAACAGAGGTTCAGGGCCTATCCTGAATTCTATGATGTCCTTTGGGTGCTGATGAGGTTGGACAGTGAAACGGAGAACCAAAGCGCCTACTTGGAGAGTATGGAGGCCTTGGTAACCAAGAAGAAGTCCGACTTGGAACAGTACAACTCTTGTATCGCGGGCTTTCTAAGGGATGGGACCATCTTTGAGAAATCTACGGTGAAGTGGAGGATCAGGGCAAGGTCTTACGAGCTGAGAGGAGGGAAGCAGCCATTGATCCTCATACCCAGAGCCCAATTGGTCTGTTACGCGAAGAGAGATAGCTCAATCATTAGAGCCACTTCAGGAGTCTACGATATCCTCGCAGAGAAATGGACAGGCCATTCAGGAAAAGTGGATTGGTCCAGAGCCGGGCTGGACACCACGAGCACCTATGCGAAGCTGGGACGCTATGAGGTGAGTACCAAGTCTTCCGATTACAAAGCAGATTCCGTCCTTTTCTACAATGAATTTTTCTCTGAACCACTGCTAGGAAGTTTTGCAGAAAAGGTCTTAGCCAATCAGGACGTGGAAAATGCCTCGTATCCGCTCTTCGAGTCCTATCAGAGGCGCTTGGTCATCAAGGACATCAGTGTAGGCGTGGATTATGATGGGGGATTCACTATGAAGGGCAGTAGGCTCTTGGGTACAGGCTCAATCGAGGAACCTGCGAGGCTGGTCATCTACAGGGATAATCGTCCCTTTCTCATCGCCAATAGCCTGACCTTCACCATCAGGCCGGATCGTGTGGCAGCAGATAATGCAGAGGTCACCATTTTCCTTAGCGAGGATTCCCTGACCCACCCAGGTCTTCAATTGAGATTCCTGAGGGAGGACCGACAGCTCACTTTGGTGCGTACGGATGAGGGCATCTCCAAGAGTCCCTTCTTCAATTCCTTCCATGAGTTGGACATGTACTTTGAAGCGCTCTATTGGAAACTGGATGAACCCTTCATCACCATGGGAAACCTCTTCGGGAGCTCGAATACAAAGGCCGCTTTCGAATCCAAGGACTACTACAAGGAAGCCCGCTACTGGGCCCTACAAGGAATAGACCCACTGAATCCATTGGTCAGAGTGGGGGACTTCACAAAACAGGCCGGGGATGGGTTCTATGCGGCTGACTTTGCCCGGTTCAGTCGTTTTCCTGAAGCCGATGCAAAAAAGCAGTTGCTCATATTGGCCAATCAGGGGTTCCTCAGCTACGACCTGGAAACAGGTTATGTGGAGGTAAGACCCAAGCTGAACGACTATGTGATGAACCGAGCAGGAAAGAGGGATTATGACATCCTATTGTTCAACTCGGACATTGAGCGTGAAGCCAATGCCAGCCTCAGTTTGGTGAACTATGATCTCTTATTGAAAGGGGTAAGTCGAATCGCGCTCAGTGATTCCCAACAGGTGACTATCTATCCTGATAGGAAAGAACTCATCGTAAAGAAGGGACGTGACTTCCTCTTCAGTGGAGTGACCGTAGCCGGTAACCTGGAGATCTTTGGATCGGATTGTAAATTCGATTACAACAAGTTCGAGGTGGACATTGCCGTCATCGACTCGGTAAGATTGAATGTGGAAGAGTTTACAGCCTCAGGTCAAGGAAAGAAGCGGCTGGTGCGAGTGAAGAACGTTCTGGAAGGAGGTAAAGGAGTGATCAACATTGATGAACCTGAGAACAAGTCTGGTTTGAAACAGGAGGATTTCCCGTGGTATCCTGAATTCTCGAGCTTGGAAGAATCCTATGTCTACTATGACAATTCCAAGATACAGAAAGGGGCATACGATCGATCTGAGTTCTACTATACGGCCCAGCCATACAAGATTGATAGCTTGGATAACTTCCTGGCCAACAACATCGTGTTCAAAGGGACGCTCATCTCAAGCATCTTCCCCAACTTGGATGAACCCCTTACTGTACAACCGGATTATTCATTGGGATTCGAGATGAATACCTCCAATTCGGGTCTCTCTTCCTACCGAGGAAAGAACACCTTCAACGACAAGGTGATCCTGAACTATAATGGCCTGCAAGGTGATGGTGTCATACATTACCTCTCAGCCACTGCAGAAAGTGATGGATTTGTCTTCCTCCCAGATAGCACAATTGGCCGTACAAGGAGCTTTACCAATAAGAAACAGAGCAGTGGACTGGTCGTACCAGAGGCTAATGCCGTAGAGGCTGATATCGTCTTCATTCCTGAACAGGATGTTCTGAAAATCACCAGTCTATCTGAAGCCATATCCTGTTTTGAAGAGCAAGCACACATGGACGGTCGCTTGTTCCTGACCCCTAAAGGCCTATCTGGCGAAGGGGTTATGGGTATACAAAAGGCTGATTTGGAGTCCAAACTCTTCACCTACACGGATTTTGAGATCGATGCAGATACGGCCGACTTCAGATTGAACGGTTCAGGAGCTGATTTCGCATTCAAGACACAGAACGTCAAGGCCGAAGTGGATTTGAAAGCAAGGAAAGGCGAATTCAAGTCGAATGGAGAGGCCAGTTTCGTGGAATTCCCTGCCAATCAATATGTCTGCTACATGGACAAGTTCATCTGGTTCATGGATCAGAACGACTTGGCAATGGAATATGACGGGCAGGTCTCTAATGACTTCGTTATCGATACCGATCTGGATCTCACCAAATCCAACTTCTTCTCCATACGGGAGGACCAGGATTCGTTGAATTTCATGGCGCCAAAGGCGGTCTATAACATCGATGAGAGCGTGGTCCAGTGCAATGGCATCGAATTCATCAGAGTGGCCGATGCACGGATTATACCTGATAGTGGAAGGGTCGTCATCCGCAGAAAAGCGAAGATGGACCCACTCCAGAATGCGACCATTACAGCTAACTCCATATCGGCTTATCACACCATCATAGAATCAAATGTTGAGATCCGTGCAAGAAGGGATTATGAAGCCCAAGGAAGCTATAATTATGTGGATGAGAATGGACGAGAGCATCTTTTCAAATTCGAGGATATCAGGGTGGACAGCGCTTTTCAGACCATCGGTTCAGGTCAGATCCCAGAGTCAGCCGATTTCTCCCTTAGTCCGGCCTTTCAGTTCATTGGAGAGGTCAGCCTTGCGGCCAATACCAAGGAACTCCTTTTCAAAGGTCAGACTCGCATCTATCATGATTGTGATCTGGATAAGAGCTGGATGTCCTTCGAGGCGCGCATCGACCCCTTGAACGTCCTTATCCCTGTGGACTCCAATCTGACGGATGACATTGGACTTCCTGTGGGAGTGGGGCTGATGATGGATAATGAGGAGATAGAACTCTACTCCACCTTCCTGAGTTCCATCCATTTTGATAATGACCGTAAACTCGTGTCGAGTAGTGGTGTGCTCACCTATGATAAATCCACTAAGGAGTACTTGGTTGGTCCAATAGATAAACTCAGGGAACGCAGCCTGAATGGGAATATCATTGCCCTTGGCATCGATGATTGTCAAGTAAGGGGTGAAGGAGTAATGGACCTTGGCGTTGACTTAGGTCAGGTGACCCTATCTCCTGTGGGCACCTTCGTCAACAATACAGTCAAAGGAGGTTTTGAGATGGACGTGGTTTTACCGATGGACTTCCACTTCAGTGCGGATGCTCTGAAGAAGATGGGTGAGGATTTGAAGGAATCTCCTGAGCTCAAACCCATGATCATGGACAAGTCACTTTATCCTATGGCTTTGAAGGAGAAGCTCGGACTAGAGGCATCGGATAAGCTCATTTCTGAATTGACCTTGGCAGGGACAGTGAAGAAGTTACCCGAGGCCATGGCGAAGACCTTGGTGCTCTCTGACGTCCACTTGATCTGGGACTCTGACTTGGCCAGCTATGTCTCCTCAGGTCCAATAGGTCTGGCCAGTGTGGGCAAGGAATCTGTTTTCGCCCAAGTGAAAGGAGTCATGCAATTGGAGCGCAAACGTGGTGGCGATGCAATGAGTCTGTACATAGAACTGGATGAGGATACTTGGTATTATATCAACTATACCCGAACACTTATGCAGGTTTATTCCTCCACTTCAGAGTTCAACGACATCGTGATGAATACTAAAGAAGATGACAGGAAGTCCAAGGGGGTGAAAGATCAGGACCCGTATACCTACATGCTGGCTTCTAAGCGAAAAAAAGAGATTTTCCTTGAGGATATTGGCTATGAATAAGACGCATAAGACTAATTGACGGATAGACCTATCTTTGAGTAACTGAACTGAACATTGAAAACACTACTATACAGTATTCTGTATGTCCTTGTGATGCTTTTCAGCCTGCCCTTATTCGCCCAAGATAAGGTAAGGGAGGAGATTGAAAAGCGGGCAACCAAGCTTTTCGAAGAAGGCCAATATTTAGCTGCCCTTCCCGATTACAGGCAACTGCTTAGCAGTGACCCTGAGGACGCAGACCTTAATTTCCATTATGGAGCATGTGTGTTGGCAAGTGACGAGGATCCCGAGGTGGCAGTCAAACACCTGAGCTTCGCAGTCAAGTCTTCCTCCATCGACCCTAGGGCCTATTACTTCCTAGGACAGGCCTACCACATGGACTACCGCTTCGCTGATGCGGAAAAAAGCTACCAACGTTTCTTTGATAAGACGGATGAAAAGGTGAAATCTGCCTTCCCGGAAACCCAGCGTCTCATTGTGATGGCCGAAAACGGAAAACAGCTCCTTTCCAACATCAAGGACATCAAGGTCATTTCTAAAACAGAATCCACCGCCAAGGATTTCTTCCGCAATTATGAGATGAAGGAAGTGGGTGGCAACATCATCACCGTTCCCGAGGAACTACTGAGTCCAGAAGATAAGAAAAGAGGGCATAGACCACTGATGCATTTCGACTCCAAAAAGAGCACCTGCTACTTCTCTAGCTATGGAAAAGGAGCTGACCTTGACATCTATTCAGCAGTGCGCTCTTCCAATGGATCCTTTTCCAAGCCAATCGAAGTCATCGGGCCAATCAACACAGAGTACGATGAGGATTACCCCTTCATGCATGAGGATGGCATCACGCTCTACTTCTCGTCCAAAGGCCATAACAGTATGGGAGGCTTCGACATTTTCTCTGCTGACATGGTGACAGGTGAGGTGAAGAACATGGACTTCGCAATAAGCAGTGCAGACGATGACATCTTCTATGTCGTTGACAAGAAAAGAATGTGGGCCAACTTTGCCTCATCTAGGAACAGTGAAGCAGGAAGGCTCCATGTCTATCAAGTCAAAGTAAGCGATGCTCCCCTTGAACTGGCACTGGTCAGTGGAAAGGTCATCAATGAGGTAGGAGGATTGTCAGCAGCGAGAATCAAAGTAGTCGATGCAAAGACCGATGAGGTGGTTGGTAATTATCAATCCGACACCAATGGAGATTACCTCATCGACTTGCCAGGCATGGGCAAGTATATGTTCTACATCGATGTGACCGGTAGCGACCTCACTCATGTGGGAACCGTGGATGTCCCATCCTTTGGTGAGGTGAGGGCCTTTAAGCAAGAGATGTCGTTGGTTGAAGTAGGTGGGCAGGAGAAACTCCTCATCAAGAATAATTTTGAAGAATCTGTAGAGGGTGACATCCTCACCTTAGCGCAGGACATACTGAAACGCAAAGCCGACCTTCAAGTCAATGCGGATGTGGATGAGCTCCTTGCACTGCAGGACAACACGAAGACCATCCTTCCTGAAGAGGAGTTACTTATAAGAGCTGGATTCAGGAGGGACACTGGAATGGATGTGGTGATGGCCTTGGGGTATGACCAAGCGGAGAAACTAAAGAAAGGAGCCAAGGCCGAGGAGACTGAGCGGGCCAAGGCTGCAGGTATCCTCAAAAAGGAAATCGATGAATCCTTGACATTGGCGAATCAAGCCCAGGCCATTTATCAGAAGTACAGTGCATCCGAGACTCAGAGTGAGAAAGAGGCCTTTCTGGCACAGGCGGCTTCCTTGAGATTACAATCTGAGGGTCACGCCTTTAAGGCCGAAGAGGCTATGAAGCTTTTAGGACAATTGGATGAGAGCATAAGCAGTAAAGTAGCGGCCACCCAAGAACTGGAATCGCGTAATGCCAAACTGGAAAGTGAGATCTTCAATGCCAACAATGATGCTGTCATCACTCTGCTGAGGGAGATCAAAGAAACCGATGACAGTGGCTTGGATAAGCTCGATATCCTGGATTATGCATCAGCTGATGCTCAAGCCAAGCGCAAGGAGTCGAAAAGGATACTCGCTCGCCTTCAAGAGATTCAGGAAGCAAGGGATAGAGTCCAGGCTTCATACAAGATGAAGGAGGTTCAGATCAAGCGCTCTGAAAAAGCCAAGGACAAGGACATCATACAGGCGGAAGCAGATGCCTTGCAGGCCGAATTTGCCGATTTGAATGAGCAAGTGCAGAAGACTATCGAGCGTTTGGAAAAGGTGCAGACCGAGGCAGATGTCTCTTCAGGAGCCTTGAGTTTATTGGAGCGCATTAGAGTAGCTGAAGATGAGGAATTGGTAGGCGTAGTTTCATTGGACCGAGCTGACTTCGATATAGAGGCTGAACAGGATAGGTTAGCCTCCATCGCTGCCATCAATGATGGAACAGTCATCGTTCAGGACGAGTTGACCTACGCACTCGTGAATCAACCAGAACTCTTGAAAGCCATGAATAGCTCGGATTTCTTAAAGAGTTATGGCATCTCTCAAGATCTTCTCAGCTCTTTGGAGGAATCCTCCTCTTTGACGTCCTCTCCTAGCGAAGCCGATTTGCGTGCGACTCAATCTGCATTTTTGTCCAAAGAGATGCCGAGTTATGAGAGCAGTTTGGCCGCATTGGATTTAAGTGCGAAAGGCAGTCAGAATGATCTCAAGGAAGCGATAGAACTTAAAAAGGACCTAAGTGCAAAGGTTCAGTCCGAATTGTCCGGTGGAACTATAGAAGCTGGTCAGAGGGTTGATCTTGAAGCGCTCTTTCAACGATTGGCCGAGGAAGTGAGGACATTGGAATCCCGTTTAGAGGATGAGGCCATAGCTTCAAATCCTAAGGCCACCGATTCTTCATTTGATGTCGTGGACGTTCAATTGGTAGGCATGGATGAGGCCACCTTTGAAACTTGGATGAGCAATGCGGCCAAGGCCAATATTGAGGACATCAGTCGCAGCAATGCGAAAATCCTCTCTCAAGGAGAACCCGAAAGCTTGAAGACCCCAAGTGGGTTAGCTGGTAGGATGGAGAAGCATGCCAATTATGTGCAGATGGTCAATGGTATCCGTGCTGAACGTCAGAAAAGTTTGGTCAATAACCCCGCATCCGGTTCCAAGGTCCGCAAGGAATTGGAAGCCCTTGATGAGGTTATCAGTGTGAAAGCACAGGTCATGAGCAGGGAACTCAGGGAATGGGAGAAGCAGAGCAATATCCTATTGACCGAACAAGAAAGACTTTGGGCCTTGAATGATCCAAGATACTTACAGGAGCGAACCTCCATTGAATCCATGGAACTCAGCAGTGATGAGCGGGTAGAAGCCATCGACATTAGGAACGCTGAGATGAAGGAGGCCAACAAATTCTTGCTGATAGACAAGGTACCTCAGGTCGATACATCAACTGAGTTCGATAGGGCAGGGCAATCAGATGGAAATGACCTATACAGTGTCGGTCGGAATATGGATTCAGCTGAGGCAGGTACAGGTCCTCAGCCAGGGCTGATAGGCTCATTCGATGAGGTCTTGAGCGATGTCATTGGAGCAGAGATTCCAAAGGATGAGGATCTGTTCGTCATGGATAGCTACTTCACGAATACCGATTGGAACGAGACTCTCTTTGCCAATGAGGAGTCCAGAGAAGAGTTGGAGAGCACATTGCCAACGATGGAGGAGTACCTGAACTCCAAAGGGACGATGGATGATGCCAAGCGCAGGTACAATGAGAATATCATAAGCATGAGCATGGCTACTCCCACAGCCAAGGAGTTCAAGTCGCGCTTGGAGTCATTTTCCAAGCCTAATACAGTCAGCCAGTCTTGGGTGGACCAAGCCAGGATCATGTTCGGCAGGGCAGATGAACTCAGGATGAACGTGACAACCGAGCAGAATCTCGTTCTGGTCAATAAGAAGCTGAGAGAGGCGCTTTTCATGGAGATGAAAGCCTTGGATCTATTGAACAAGGCGCAGGCTTACGAAACCCATCTGGCATCGCAAAGGACTCCGGCCAGCTTCCAGTACAGTGAAGCCATCGTCTTGAACTATGGAAAAGAGCCAATACCCGACCTTGCAGAGAATCTCGAAAAAGCAATCGACCCTACAGAGAATTCCATACGCGCAGGAGGTAGTGAGAAGAGCATAGAGGAGGAGTTAAAGCTCCCTGAATCGTCAGAAGAGCCCATTTCAGACTTGGGTGAATCAGGAAACGAAGAGCCGGAAAAATCTTTGGCCAAAGAGATAGCAACAGAGGCGAAAACATTGAACCAAGCTCTGGAAATGACCGAAACCAATCAGCAAGATCTCGCTGAGGTAAATAAAAATGCCGAGGAAGAAATAGTGCAGAAACTCAAAGGAAATCCAGATGCGGAAGAGCTCTCTGTTCAGGAAGAAGAGGGCAGTTTGCCAGTTATGGATACCGTAGGCAATGAAGGGTTGCTCGCTGAATCCATTGATACTGAAGTCCCTGAATTGATGAAAACGGAGGATTTGGAGGACTTGATAGCGTTGGATAGAAGGACTGCTCAGAGTACATATCCGAAAGCCGTATCCACTTTAGCTCAAATGGATCTGAACGCACCACAGGGCGTAGAGAATTCCATCGAAGTCAGCCAGTCTCAGATTGAAACCGTAACCATAGAGCCTCAAGTTGCAGCCCAATTAAGTCCCGAAGAAATGGAAACATTGAAGGTGAACAAGGCGCAGTCGATTGCAGTTGAATTGTATGAGCAGGAATTGAAATTGCAGCAAGTGACCTACCAGGAAGCCATCCAACAGCGCAGACTGCGAATCGCGGAAGTCATTGATGTCACTCCAGAAAAGCGCAGTACCGAACAGAGGTTGGAGCTTAAGAAACTGACAGCTGAGACCCTGGTGCTGGAATCCTATCTAGCCGATGCAGAATCGAAGATGGCTTTGACTGAAGACAGACGATCCGAGTTGAGGACCGCAGAGGCAAAGTTGGCCTTACAGTTGGTCAATAGTTCGTCAAGCACTGCACCAGATGAATTGACGACTGACCAAGTGACGGATTCGACTCTTCCTGAGATAGAGCAGGCGGTGCCAAATGAGATTGCAGAGCAAACAAAGCTAGGCGAAGAAACGGTCAAGGGGGGCATTGAAGAAGGAGCGATAGTGGGAGCTCAAGAGCTGGAAGCGGATGGGAATGTCGTTGATATCACAAAGTCTGAAGTCACCCTTGCTGAAGGTAAAAGCAAGTCGAGCCAAGTCAATGAGACTCCGAAAGTGGAACTGAACACTCCTTCCGCAGACCCATCGACAGATAATGAACCGTCTAGAAGCAGCCAAGTGGACTTGAATAATGAGACCACTGCAGAGCTGACGAGACCTGAGGTCATATTTCCTGTTGCTAATGAACCTATCGTGGAGACGTTAAGTACCGTGCCATCAGATTGGGTCATCCCTGAAGTCCTGCTTAAGAATGTCTTTGCGCTGACCCCTTCTGAATCCAAGAATGCAGAAGAGAAACCATTTGCGCCTGTGCCAGTGAGTGCGTTGCCAGCAGGTCTAGTCTATCAGGTCCAAGTAGGAGCCTTCAGAAACAGCATCCCTGATAGCCAATTCGATGCCTTTCGTCCCGTAATGAAGGAAGCTCTGAATTCGGGAATCACCCGTTATACGGTGGGATTGTTCTTGAATGAGAGCAGTGCGAGCAATGCCAAGGACCAGGTGCGTGGTATGGGATATTCCGATGCCTTTGTGGTGGCTTACAGGGATGGGAAAAGGGTCAGTTTGGTGGAGGCCAGGAGCTCATCCGCTCCTTCAGACCTGGCGCGCACAGTCAATGCCGATGGCAAAGAGTCATTCCTGACCTATACGGAACCACAAGGTGCGGATGGGGGGACTCCTCAGACTAAATCATCAGGAACAAGCGCTTCAGGGCAGACCAAGAGCACTAGCGCCCCTTTCGAGACGGATAGTCAACGCCTAAAGAGAGAGGAGGATTCACGGAATGACTATTATGCTTTAGTAGAGAATGCAGCTCCTGCCAACCAAGTAGAATTGATAGAGGGACTCTTCTACACGGTGCAAGTGGGGCTTTACAGCAAGCCGGTCACTTCGAGTGCCATATACAATCTCAGCCCTCTGAATTCTGAGCTCATGAACAATGGTCAGATGAAGTACACTAGTGGCATCTTCGATAATCTGGACCTTGCCTCCAACTGGAAGGACAAGGTTGTGGAACGCGGAGTTCAAGATGCTTTCGTGACCGCCTATTATAATGGAACGCGTATCTCCATCTCCAAATCCAAAGAACTCTTGCAGGACGATGATGAGGTGGTGGTCAACCTGGATGAGCTTTCAGACTTGGAACGCGATCGTGAGGGCCAAGCTATATGGGAGATGGTGAGTACTTCTGAACTCTTCGGGGAGGCCGTCAAAGAGAGTGTCATCTTCAAGATCCGAATGGGGCCATACACCGATCGTATTCCGGATAAGGATGTCAGGGTCATCTTGGACTTTGAGGACAATCTGGAATATGGGCGAAAAGAGGATGGCACGATTATCTATACAACCAAAGGCGTGATGAGCTATGAAGAGGCTCAGAAGTGGAGGAAGACTTTCTTGGATGAAGGCATCACCAACGCGAATATCGTGGCCTTCAGAGATGGTGAAGAAATTGATGTCAAACAGGCTTTGGACTTCTTACTGAAATAGGCGACCTTTATAGCACGGTATCAGGTCATGAATATGAATTGGACACAAGAGCAAGAAGAGGTCCTCGTTGCTGAGGACATTCAGAAGGAGATTATCTTACACAATGATGATGTCAACACGTTTGATTGGGTGATAGAAAGCTTGATCGATGTATGCGAGCACAATCCATTACAAGCTGAACAGTGCGCAATGCTTGTGCATTATAAGGGTAAATGCTCTGTGAAGTCGGGAGACTTTGATTTCTTGAAGCCCATGTGCCTGACCCTGCTCGATAGAGGGCTCAGTGCTGAGATCCAGTGATTCCTGGTTCTAAATTTGCCTATACATCTTCATAAACAAGTATCACCATGAGGGGATTCCATTCCTACGTACTCATTATTCTATTGACCATAGGGTGCAGCAGTGTGCCTATTACAGGTAGGAAGCAGTTCGTCATCTTTCCAGAGAGTACGATGATAGGGATGAGCATAACGAATTATCAATCCTTTCTCAGCGAGAATCCGCCAGTTTCCGCCAACAATCCTCAAGCGAGGATGGTGAGAGATATGGGGGAGAAGATGGCTGCTGCAGTAGAGAAGTACCTCAAGGACAATGGCCAAAGTAACTTGGTGGAGGGTTTCCAGTGGGAATTCAATCTGGTGGATGACCCTACTGTGAATGCTTGGTGCATGCCTGGAGGCAAAGTGGTCGTTTACACTGGAATCATCGAGGTCACACAGAATGATAATGCCCTGGCTGTCGTCATGGGGCATGAGATCGCCCATGCCATAGCACGCCATGGAAATGAGCGTATGAGTCAAGCGGCAGCAGCTTCCATCGGTCAACAAGCTGTGGGAGTCTGGATGAATGAGAACCCCACATTGGCCAATACCATGTTCAACCAAGCTGTTGGCGTTGGAACAGGCCTGAGCATGTTGGCCTTCGGACGAAATCAGGAGAGTGAAGCCGATCAGATGGGGCTCATCTTCAGTGCCATGGCCGGATATGACCCTAGGGAAGCGCCAAAGTTCTGGGAGCGCATGGCGGCCGCTTCAGGAGGCAATCAACCGCCAGAGTTCTTGAGCACCCACCCCAGTAATGAGCGAAGGATAGCCGATCTCAATGCCTTTATGCCAGAGGCGATGAAATATTATCGACCTTGATCCATCAAGGTATCATAAAGGCCAACTTTGGCCTCCATTCTTCTCGCATCTTCAGAATCTCTTCCCTGGCTTCTTTGGTCAACCCCTCAATGTCATTTTGAAAGCGGTTGATGTCTATGGGAGCACCGAAGGCCACATGGATAGGTCCAGGTCGCAGATTTAGCTTTCCTGCAGGCATTACCTCTCGCGCACCGATAATAGCTACAGGAATGACATCCACACCGGCATCCATAGCTAGCCCAAAAAGCCCTTTCTTGAAGGATTTCATCTCGCTCGTCTTGCTGCGGGTGCCTTCAGGGAAGGAGACGATGTTCACTCCTGACCTCACCTTCTCGGCCGCCTTCTTCATGCTCTCTCTGGCTTTTTCTGAATTACTTCGATCCACGAAGAGCATACCGAGGGACATGATGACCCAGCCGACCACAGGAACATACTTCAGCTCTTTCTTGGCGATGAATCTGAGGTATTTAGGATAACTCATGAAGATGCTCTGAACATCCATGTGTGACTCATGGTTGGCTACCAGAACGTAGGTCTTCTTGAAGTCGATGAGTTCAAGGCCGCTATATGTGGGAGTGATGCCCATGATGATGAAGAAGCCGCGACAGTAAATGTTCTTCACGACCCAGTACCCTGCATCGGTCCAAAAGAAGATCAATGCACAGACCGAAGCCAAGGTGCCGCCAAACAGAAGCCAGAGAAATAAGACCAAGCCCCTTAGGAAGCGGATAGGTAGTAATAGGACGTCTTTCATAAGTGCTCCAAGATACATTTCCTCATCTCAAATTGAAAAGGGCATTCTAGGACTTTATATTTGCGCCCGTTATGAGTAGATTCAATACTCTCGTTATTTCTGAGAAACACAGGCTTACTAAGGATGCGGTCCGTTTGGATTTCAGGATCCCTGCTGAGCTCAAGGAGACCTTCAGGTTCAAACCAGGACAGTATATCACCTTGAAAGCGACCGTTGCTGGGGAGGAAGTGAGACGTTCTTACAGCATCTGCAATGAAGAGTCCACAAGTCGTTTGAGTGTGGCGGTCAAGGAAGTGACCAATGGTCGC
The DNA here is from genome assembly GCA_027621335.1 of Bacteroidota bacterium. Taxonomy (GTDB): domain Bacteria; phylum Bacteroidota; class Bacteroidia; order Flavobacteriales_D; family JABDKJ01; genus JABDLZ01. Next base: position 1,227 of record JAQCAN010000006.1, on the reverse strand, counting down.
TTTTCCATGTATGCTTCGGAACAGCTTCAGGCAGGCGATGTCTTGGAAGTCATGCCACCTGAGGGTCAGTTCTTGGTCAAAGAAACAGAGGGTCATCATGTCTTCATAGCAGCAGGGAGCGGAATCACACCGATGATGTCCATGATACCTTTCATCCTCGGTCGGAACACCACTGATAAGGTCAGTCTATTGTTCGGGAATAAGCTCAAGGACGAGGTCATGTTCTATGCAGAGTTGGAACAGCTCCATAAGCTCTATCCTAGTAGGTTGGAAATACAGCATTGCTATAGCAGAGAGCATCGTGACGGAGCTTGGGAGGGTAGGGTCACGGCTGCGATGGCCAGTCGTTTCATAAGTTCTTCTTCATTTGGGAAAGCAACGGAAGTCTACCTCTGTGGACCAGCTGAAATGATCTTCTCAGTGAAGGATGACGTGATTGCTCGAGGTCTGTCCAAGGAGCAGGTCCACTTCGAGTTGTTCACCGCTCCGGTGATCGAAACAGAAGATGAACCCGATAGGACTGAAACGGTAGAGGGCGCCTCGAAGATTACATTCCGGCTGGATGGTCAGGAATACGTCATCGAGGACGTGGACCCACATCATGCGATTCTGGATATCGCCTTGGAAGCGGGTATAGATGCGCCATTTGCTTGTCAAGGAGGCGTATGCTGCACCTGTAAGGCTTTGGTCACAGGAGCCAAGGTGGATCTCAGACAGAACTTCTCTTTGAGTGATAAGGAAGTCAGCGAGGGCTATGTTCTGACCTGCCAATCTTATCACTTAGGCGGATCGACAGTAGTCGATTATGACAAATAAGAAGTCAAGAATTTCGACATATTATCAAAATATGTCGATGAATTGTTGACAAATCACCTCCAATCCAATAAATTTGTATTGAACTGCAAGGGCTAATAGGAAGATGTATGAATACATTGGATTATGTGTCCCTTAATTATGATGAAAAGCGGGAGTTGATTCGCATCAATGGGAGTTTCATCAGCGAGATGCAGAACGAGAGTTCTGGAAGACGGACGATTTATGCCCTCTATGGGTTTTTTGTAGAGGTGTTCATGGACGAGTGCGGAGTAGAACGTTACATCCGTGTCCTGAAGAATTGTTTTGATACCAGGATGTCCTTGGAGGGCATTATCATCAATTTGAACTAGTGTTTTTTAGTGTTTGGTTAGATCGAAGGACTTCATTCATAGATGAAGTCCTTTGGTTTTT
>JAQCAN010000207.1 GCA_027621335.1 Bacteroidota bacterium | reverse complement strand
TAATCGGGGCCTTTCAGCACTTTGCCATCTTCTCTGTAGATGGGCTTGCCATCTGCCCCGAGTTTGCTCATATTGCTGCGTTGGATCTCTCTGAAAACCTCTTCCATGCGATCATGCAAGCCATGCTTGAGCATTGTACCACAGAGGATGTAAAGGATGTCACCAAGGGCATCAGCCACTTCTACGAGGTTGCCTTCACGTGCCGCTTCAAGGTATTCTTCATTCTCTTCTCTGATGAGCTCATACCGCAACAGAATATCATCCAAGCTCAGATCTACTGTCGGGTGATCATTATTCTTGATTCCAAAGGAATCGTGAAAGGCCCTGACATGGGCGATGGCTTCTTTCAAGCTGAGGTCTGCACTGTCCATAGTATCGAATGTATGCCAACGAAGTTGAGGCTTAAGGAGGGAATCCCAAAGTCTAGATATCCACGTCTGTCGCTGTGTTTGTGGACAACTACCGAAATGATGGATTCATTCTTTCACGAAGTCCAGGGAGACTTGAGCTCCGGCCGCCCTGTAGGTGAGGATATATCTACCCGAAGGCAATTCGGAAGTATCTATCCTGAGCATGCCTTGACCGAACTTGACCTTCAGGACAATGGTCTTTCCAAGCACATCGGTGATCAGCACCTGACCTCCTGAAGACATGAGCCCATGTTCGAAGGTGAGTTCATTCTCACAAGGATTTGGATAGATGGCATGTGGAAATCGTTCAGAGCTCTCCTCTAGGCTCAAAAGCAGTGGATTCACGTTGACATAGACTGCTCCGCTGTCCCCCACGGCCCATACAACTGAATCCCCATAAGAGGTGATGTCAAAGATGGGCTGTGCAACGAGGTCAAAGGACCAGAAGTCCTCAGTCTGACTGATGATCAAACCAAGAATACCCTGGTTTCCCTCTATTCCGCCTACATAGGCTCGTCCTGCCTGCGATTCATGAATGGCGAACATATCAGGATAGAAAAAGGTGGCCAAGTCTCCGTCAATCTCCCATGTCAGACCCAAGTCCTCCGATTTCATGATACCAAAAGACTCCTCAGCCGCATAAGTCGCTCTGAAGATATCGCCCTGCATCAAGGCTACATCTGTGATGTTGGGCTCTTCAACAGGCTGTGGAACTTCCACCCATGTTTCTCCTGAATCTGCACTTCTTAAAATCCGAGACAGATTGGTCACTGCTATGATGATGTTCTCCTTGCTGGCCATGGCATTGATCAACTCAGAGGAATCAAAGGTCTCAGGTGTATCAGTGGTATTCCATATCCCCGTATCATAGCTATCCACCAAACCAGATTGGAAACATCCGCCTCCACCCAAAAGGCCATGATCCTCATCTTCAAAGAGCACGCATTTGAAACGACAAAAACCGTCACTGGCAGGAATCTCTTGTGTCCAAGTGGCTCCTCCATCCAAGGTTTTGAAGAGTCCACCCCACTCCCCGATCACCAAAAGCCCATGGTCGGCATCGAAAAAGTGAAGATCGGTCACATGCGCTCCCTCAGAGTCCAGATTGATGTTGTCTCCGCTCACTTCCACTTGATTCCAGCTCAGCCCACCGTCAAGTGTTTTCATCAGAACTCCTTGCCCCCCTATATATCCTATATCATCCGTAGGGAAATCGATACTCAATAATCTATGGTCGCTTGGAACGTCAATAGGAAACCATTCCACTTGTGCAGTCAAAGGACAAGCCAGTGATAGCATTCCAGATAGTAATGCGACAGAAACTATGTTCAGGTTGGTAGGGGCCAATGTCTTCATTCTTCTAAACAACTCAAAAGAGATTGGATTCCGAGGGTTTCGATATGACCAATATTGGTTTCTCATTCGAGCGAGAATCATGAAAGTCCCATTCTCCACATGACCCTAGTTTTCTTGGGCTTTTCTGTTAACAACTCTTAACATCAATACCCTGAAACGCCCCTTCAAAACCGACAACTTTGCTTGGTCATGCCAAGGCATGGCGGAACAGGTATCCATACACTAAAAACCTTTTCAAATGAATGAGACCAACATGAGTGGACCGGCCACGATGAGCAGTGCTCCTGACATCCAAGCGCTGAATGAGAAGATCAGACATGAGAGCGCTTTTGTAGAGCTCTTGAACCTTGAGATGGAGAAGGTCATCATCGGTCAAAAGGACATGGTGAGCAAACTTCTCCTAGCTTTGTTGAGCAACGGACACATCCTCCTTGAAGGGGTGCCTGGATTGGCAAAGACACTTGCCATTACAGCCCTCAGCCGCTGCATCAATGTGGATTTCAGCCGCATACAGTTCACTCCCGACCTGCTCCCTGCCGACTTGGTGGGAACCATGATCTACAATCAGAAGAACGAGGAATTCCATGTGAAGAAAGGCCCCATCTTCTCAAACTTCATTCTGGCCGATGAGATCAACCGTGCTCCGGCCAAAGTACAGAGTGCCCTCTTGGAAGCAATGCAAGAGCGTCAGGTGACCATTGGTCCTGATACACATGAGCTACCCGAGCCTTTTTTGGTGCTGGCCACCCAGAACCCCATTGAACAGGAAGGAACCTACCCGCTTCCTGAAGCACAGGTGGACCGTTTCATGATGAAAGTGGTCATTGGCTATCCGAAGAAAGATGAAGAGAAACGGATCATCCGTAGCAACATCAGCGCGACACCTTATCCTAAGCCGAATAAAGTAGTGGAGCCTGATCAGATATTGAGAGCACGTCACACCGTTCGTGAAGTGTATATGGATGAGAAGATCGAGCAGTACATCGTGGACATCGTATTCGCCACACGTGATCCGGAGACCTATGGTTTGAGCGAGCTGAAGGACATGATCTCCTATGGTGGGTCTCCTCGTGCGAGTATCAGTATGGCTCTGGCTGCCAAGGCATATGCCTTCACCCAGCACCGTGGTTTCGTCATTCCTGAGGACATCAGGGCTGTAGCACCCGACATCCTAAGGCATCGCATAGGTCTCAGCTATGAAGCCGAGGCGGAAAACATCACCACGCAGGACATCATCAACGAATTGTTGAACCGCGTAGAGGTACCTTGATACATGGCGCTGAGATCTAAGGAGACGAACGAATTACTCAAACGTGTCAGGCGGATAGAGCTGAGAACGAAAGGGCTTTCAAGCCAACTCTTCTCAGGGGAATACCATTCCGCCTTCAAGGGGCGGGGTATGGCCTTCAGCGAGGTGCGTGAGTACGCGCCTGGCGATGAGATCCGTACGATAGACTGGAATGTCACCGCACGCACAGGCATCGCTCATGTGAAGGTCTTCGAGGAAGAACGCGAACTCACGGTGATGCTTCTGGTGGACGTGTCGGCTTCCGATGACTTTGGGGCGACTATGATGACAAAGCGCAGCCTTATCACGGAATTGAGTGCGGTCCTCTCCTTCTCGGCCATTCAGAACAATGACAAAGTGGGTGTCATCTTCTTCAGTGATCGCATAGAGAAATTCATCCCGCCTAAAAAAGGCCGAAGCCACATCCTTATGATCATCAGCACCTTGCTCGAGTTCAAACCCGAAGGCAAGAGGACGGATATCTCGATGGCTTTGGGCTATCTGAACCAAGTGGTCAAGAAACGCAGTACCGCCTTCCTCCTCTCTGATTTCATGGATGACGGATTCGAGAACGCATTGAAGATCGCCAATAAGAAACATGACATCATCGCCCTGCAGGTGAATGACCGAAAGGAGAAAGAGCTCCCTGATGCCGGAATCGTCCGATTCAGTGACAGAGAGACCGGTATGACCCAATGGGTGGACACCAGCAATAAGAAGGTAAGAACCAAGTATGCCGCAGAAGCACTTCGGCAGAATGCGGAACTCCGAGAGATCTTCAGACGTTCAGGAGTGGATAATCAGCGCCTCCTCACCGATGAGCCTTATATCGTTCCATTGATGCAACTCTTCAAGCGAAGATGAGAAGTGCATGGCTCGGCATATTCATAATTGTCCTGCTTGGAGCAAGAGCCCAGGGTCCTGAATTACGGACCTCATTGGATACGGCCATCATCCGTATCGGTGAACAGGCCCACCTCAGCTTACAACTCAGGGACCTTAAGGGCAATGAACAGATTGTTTGGCCGGAGTTGAAAGACACCTTGAGCCGATACATCGAGGTGGTAGACCCCGGCTATCCTGACAGTCTCGGACAGGAATCTGGCATGAGTATGGAGATGATGATCACCATCACGGCTTGGGACAGTGGGCAATATGTCATCCGTCCGCTGAAAGTGATTGTGGATGGTCAAGAGATGTTGAGCAAGGCCTATCTCTTCCAAGTCCAGACCATGGAAGTGGATACGACCAAGGCGCCTATGGACATCAAACCCATCATGGAGGAACCGTTCTCCCTATCGGATTGGTTGAGTCTGAATTGGCCCTACCTCATAGGAGCCTTGGCCATATTGGCCATCCTTTGGCTCATCTTCAAGCTGAGACGCACGAAAAAGGGTACAATCATCCCAGTAGCTGCAGAGCCCGAGGAGGACCCCTTAGAGGTCATCCTGCGAAAATTGAAACGACTGAAAGACGATAAGGCCTGGTCCCGTGGGGATATCAAGGGATTCTATGTGAGCATCACCGATCTCCTAAGAGATTACTTGT
>JAQCAN010000206.1 GCA_027621335.1 Bacteroidota bacterium | reverse complement strand
GAACGAATTCCAATCCGGGGAGCATGTGGCTCTCTTGCCCGTTCAACCACCACAGATACCCATAGGACAGATTGAGGTCCTGAGAGGAGCTCGTCATGGCCTGAAGATAGCCTTGGTCGCTTATCAGACTGTCTCCATCCCAGACCCCATCGCTCAGCGCGAGCAGCCCGAAACGGGCCATGTCGCGGGTCTTGCTGTAGCGCACATAATCCAACCAGAACCACCCATCCCGATTGGGTCTCCTATGATATCCGAGGTGAGTGCATTGAGCGTGGACCCATAGGCCTCTTCCAGGACATCATTCAAGAGCCTTGAGCCCTGGGACATGTAGGACCACCGTTCTCCGGCATCCACATATTACTCCAAGCACTCAGGCTGTAGGCAGGACAGGTCATCATTGTCTGCGATACCCGTGGTCATGGACAGATGATGGCGGAGGTTGATCAATATCTCTTTCTCAGGTGGCTCCACCGTCCAGCCCAGCCCAAGGAAATCAGAGCTCGGTTGTTCGATGTCCAAGAGCCCTTCGGATTGAGCGATACCCATCATGTAGGCAGTCAGGCTTTTCCCAGCGGAGGCCCAGTACCAGAAGGAATCCTGAGTATGCCCATTGAAATATTCCTCTAGGATGATACGCCCTTCTTTCAATAGGATGAACCCACGTGTATTCGTTGATTCCAGAAAAGAATACAGTGAATCAATCTTCTCTTGGCAGAAACCTATGGAAAGCGGCTCCAAGGTCTCCCATTCCTCAGAGCCGTCTGTCGGGGGATAATAGTATTGAGCCCAGCCCTGGGCGAACAACCCGAACATCAAGAAGAAGAGGAGGTGTCGTTTCATGGCCATTGCAAGTTAGACAAGCTTTAGTGATAAAGGTTTAAAGGAGGCTCAGGTCACAGACATCTAAGGGTGGGATACGTAGCTTTGAGGCGATGAAAATCTACGGGATAAGCGGATTAGGAGCTGATGAGCGGGTCTTTGATCAGGTCAATAGATACCTTGACCACAAGATCGAGTTCGTGCCTTGGCTTGAACCCGAGCCCAAGGAGTCCCTTCGTCATTATGCACTGCGCATGGCAGGAACCTTGGACACTCAGGCCCCCTTCTCTTTGGTGGGGGTATCATTCGGAGGGATGATCGCTACTGAGATGCGGAAGGTCATCCATCCTCAGCGGACGGTCATCGTCAGTTCTGCCGCATGCAGGAAGGAATTACCCATTTACTTTCGAGGCGTGGGACGATTGAATCTGGTGCCTTATATCCCTAACTCCTTCATCAATGTCCCGCGTCCCTTGATCAACGTGATAACTTCGATAAAGGATGAAGCGCAGGCTGACCTGGCCTATGATATCATGCAGAAGAGCAGACCGGAGTTCATCAAATGGGCGGTCCAGAGCATCTTGACCTGGGACAACGATGAGGTGCCTGAAGGATTGAGGCGGATCCACGGCTAGGCAGACAGGCTCTTGCCATTGAAAGCGAAGACAGCCGATCTTATCGAGGGAGGTCACATGGTGATCGTAGAGAAGCCGGAGGAAATGGCCAGGTTGATTGAGAAGGAGCTCAGCTGAGCATCTGAACGGCTTTCTGCACTCCAGCCAGAAGGGAATTGACATCCTCCTCGGAGTTGTATATCGAGAAGGAAGTCCTGACCGTTCCGGGTATCCCGTACTTATCCATTAAAGGCTCAGTGCAATGATGGCCTGTGCGTACGGCAATCCCGAGCTTATCCAGGATGGTTCCCATATCGAATGGATGGATGGTGCCGACCAGGAATGAAATGGCTCCAGAGCGCTTCTCAGAGCGTCCGATGAGCCTGATGCCCTCTATCTGATTCAAGCCATCTAGTGTTCTGTCCAAGAGCAATACCTCATGGGCACGGATCGCTTTCCAGTCCAGACCCGACAAATAATCGATGGCCGTTCCCAAGGCGATGTTCCCAGCGATATTGGGCGTGCCGGCCTCGAATTTGAAAGGCAAGTCGTTGTATGTGGTCTTCTCGAAAGTGACCGTCTTGATCATCTCACCGCCACCGAAGAGAGGCGGCATGGCTTCTAAGTGCTTTTCCTTGCCGTAGAGGATTCCAGTCCCTGTTGGCCCAAAGAGCTTATGACCTGAGAAGGTATAGAAATCCGCATCCAAGGCCTGTACATCCACCTTCATGTGTGCAATGGCCTGAGCGCCATCTAAATGCACCAGGGCGCCCACCTCATGACCTGCTTTGATGATCTCCTCCACAGGATTAATGGTCCCTAGTGTATTGGAGACATGGACCACGGAGACCATCTTGGTTCGCTCTGAGAGCATGGAACGTAAGCCTTCCATGTCTATTTCGCCATCCTCAGTGACCAGAGCCACTTTCAACACTGCACCTGTGAGCTCACAAGCCATCTGCCAAGGGACGATGTTCGAGTGATGCTCCATCTCGGTGATAAGCACCTCATCGCCAGCTTTCAGATTCTTACGCCCCCAAGCTTGTGATAGGATGTTGATACCATGGGTCGTGCCCGAGGTGAAGATGATTTCCTTTTCATCTCTTGCATTAAGGAAGTGCTTTACTGTCAGGCGAGAAGCCTCCATGGCTGCGGTCGCCTCTTGGCTCAAGGCATGGACGCCTCGATGGACATTGGCGTTGTAATATGAGTAATAGTGAGCGATGGCATCGATGACCACCTGAGGTTTCTGAGTGCTGGCCCCATTGTCCAGATAGACCAAGGGTCTTCCATTCACTTCTCGCTGAAGAATGGGGAAATCGTGTCGTATGTCCTCAATAGACTTCAAACTACGGGCAGGTTCGGTATTCAGGTAGGAGATATTCAAACGGACAATTTCTCTTCAAAGCGACTCCACACCCACTCTCGAAGCTCGTGACTTGAAAGACGTTCAATGACTTCTCCTACGAAGGCGTTGACTAGCATTTGCTTGGCCTTGGCATGGCTCAACCCCCTGCATTGAAGGTAGAATAAGGCCTCTTGATCCAGCTGACCCGTGGTGCTTCCATGGCTGCATTTCACATCGTCTGCATAGATCTCCAGCTCTGGCTTGCTGTTCATACTGCCGTTCTCGGTCATCAGGATGTTGGCATTCTGCTGGTATGCATTGGTCTTCTGGGCATCTGGACGCACGAAGACTTTGCCATTGAAGACCCCTTTCGCCTGATCATAGATGACCCCTTTATAGAGCTCATGGGACTCGCAACGCGGTACCAGATGGTCGATGATCGAGTGGTTATCCACCAGGTCCTTTCCATGAGGCATGTACGCTCCGTTGAGATCACACAGGCCATTCTCCCCTTTGAATCGCACATGGGGCTCGTTCCGTGTCCATCCTCCAGACAGCGTGATGGTGTTCTGTGTGAATACTGCATCTCGCCCTTGATGCACTTCTTCCGTGCTGAAATGCGAACTCTCTGCTGTGCCCCGTTGCAAGCGGTCCAAAGTCAATTTTGCATTGTCAGCAAGCAGAACTTCGGTGACCATATTGCTGAAGATCGACCCATCGGCATGGAAGGTGGAACAGAGGACATGAGCCTCAGTGCCTTCATCCATGACCACCATATGCCTATTGAAAACCGCAGTATTCGTTTGGGAATAGACATGGACCAGATGGATTGGTTTATCCAGAATGGCCCTCTTCGCCACATGAAGATAAATGCCCCCATTGGCGAAAGTTGTATTCAGAGCGACCATCATGTCATTCTTGTGGTCTGCCAACTGGCCGAACACAGACTCAAAATGATCAGTCTCCAAGTCTTTAGCCTCAGACATCGTAAGGAGTTGGACCCCCTCAGGAAGCTCACTTTCTTCCAATATGACCTCTCCATCGATGACCCAGACCATATAGGCATCAATGGCCGGAAGGTCGAGTTCTTCGACATTGAACATGGATGCTTCCTTGGCAGTCGACCATGCGGTTTTAGAGATACCAGTCAATGGCGTGTACTTCCAGGCTTCGGTTTTCTTGGTGGGGGTGGGCAGTTCCTCTAATGCCTCGCGCGCCTCTTCATAAATGCGGTCTATGTAGGCTGAACCTTTATGTGTCCTTCCTTTAAATGCATCGAAGGAGGACCATATGCTAGGAGAAGTGGTGACCATCATGCTTCTTGGGCTTCCGTGATCCAATCATAGCCTCTCTCCTCGAGTTCCAAGGCCAACTCAGGCCCTCCGCTCTTCACGATGCGCCCATTGCTGAGGACGTGGACGAAATCAGGCTTGATGTAGTCCAGCAGTCGCTGATAGTGTGTGATGATCAAGAAGCTACGCTCAGAATTACGCATGCTATTGACGCCTTTGGCGACTATGCGCAGTGCATCGATATCCAATCCGGAATCCGTTTCGTCCATGATTGCGAACTTGGGTTCCAACATCGCCATCTGGAAGATATCATTGCGCTTCTTCTCTCCTCCAGAGAAACCCTCATTGACTGAGCGGTCTTTTAACTTTCCGTCCAACTCTACGAGGGCTGATTTCTCTTTCAATCGACTAAGGAATTCCTTTGCGGTCAATGGGTCTTCTCCACGGTAGGCACGAATCTCGTTGAGCGCAGTCTTGAGGAAGTTCACATTACTGACCCCAGGGATCTCTACGGGATACTGGAAGGCAAGGAAGAG
>JAQCAN010000205.1 GCA_027621335.1 Bacteroidota bacterium | reverse complement strand
TGGCATTAAAGAGAATGATGACATCATCAACGCCATATAAATGGTAATCAGGGGATTGTGAAATCATCACATCCACTTTGCCGTGGGGAAGTGAAAGGGCTTTGAAATGGGATTCCACCTCTTTGGTAAAAAGAGAGATTGCTGTCTTTCTGGCCTTGGTGAGTTGTTCTGCCAAGCTTTTGACCTTGGACTCCAATGCGTGTAATTCGGCTTCCAGATGATGCTGTCGGAGGGCAGATTCACTGGCTATCAATAACTTCTCATCAATCTCTTTTTTCAACTCGATGAGTGAGTCTACGGAATTCACTCGGTGCTTGGTGAACAAGCGATTGAATCCATCTAGTTGCTCTTCCACGATCTCCTGTCGTTCGGGATCCAACTCTACTTGCGATTCCACATCCTCTATGGTCTGAGCGATGTCATCAAGCTCCAATCGGACACTCTCCAAGCGGTTTGATAGCTCGTCAAGACCCTTGGTATGCATCGCTATACCATCGATCTTGTGGGAAAGGGAGTTCAATTGATCCAACAGTCCCGATTCATCATTCAGGTAGGCACTGCTTTGGACCAGGGTAGACTTGATCTCTCCTGCATTCTTGAGAAGACCTAGTTCTTCAGCAAGGCGTTCATCTTCCCCTGGGGTCAGTTCCACCTCTTCCAGTTCCTTCAACTGGAATTGAAGGTAGTCCTCATCGATGCTGTGCTTGGCGTTGAACGCTTTCAAGGCATCGATCTCTTGCTGCTTGGCCTTATATGCCTTGAAGATGTTCTGATAGTCGACCAATGACTTGCCATGTTGGGCAAATAGATCCAGAACGTCCAGTTGGAAGGATTCATCATTCAGGAGCAAGGTCTGATGCTGTGAATGGATGTCCACCAAGGTCTCAGAGACCTCTTTCAATATAGCAATGGAGACGGGGCTGTCATTGATGAAGGCCCTAGAACGACCAGCTGGATTGATCTCCCTGCGGAAAATGGACTGCGGGAGGTGGTCCAGATCATGGGCTTTGAACAGATTGGCCAAGTCCAATCCGTCTAGACTGAATTCAGCCTCTACGATACATTTGGCCTTCTTATCGAAGAGCACTTGTGTATCTGCACGCTCTCCAAGGACCAGACCCAAAGCTCCCAGTAAGATGGACTTGCCTGATCCGGTTTCTCCTGTGATGGCCATGAATCCATCCCCCAAGTCCAAGTCGAGTGACTTTATGAGGGCATAATTCTGGATATGGATGCGCTTGAGCATGTGGTGAAATTAGCTGCTAACTGGCTTCCATGGCCCTAGCACAGTGTTTTTCTTTGTGCTTACCTCCAAGAGCGGATAAAAAGTGCTGCGTTCCATCATTTCCGCGCCCAGGCTCATCAGGTGGTCATTCGGGATCTGACAATCTATGACGTCCATCTTCTGTGCGATCATCAATTGGCAAAGATGGTACAGGCAGACTTTACTGGCATCAGACTCGGCCGCGAACATGGACTCTCCGAAGAAGATGCCTCCCAAACTCACCCCATACAGCCCTCCAACAAGCTTTCCATTCCTCCATGCTTCCACGCTATGGGCGAAGCCTCGGTCATGGAGGTCAGACAGGGATTGCTTGAGATCGGAGTTCAACCAAGTGCCGCTGGCTCTGTTTGAGCCTACATGCCCACAAGCTTGGACCACTTTATCGAAAGCATGGTCCATCCGTACCTCGAAACGGCCTTGACGGATGATGCTTCTGAGATTCTTTGAGCAATGCATGCGATCAGGAATGAGCACACAGCGGTCATGGGGTGCCCACCAGAGGATGGGCTGCCCTTCATTATACCAAGGAAAAATGCCCAAAGGATATGCCTTCAGCAATCGTTCAGGGTTGATCTCTCCTCCATAGGCCAAGAGGCCCTCAGGTTCGGCCAACCGAGTATCTGGGAAATCATCTCCTTTATCTAGGAATTGCACAGGCATAGTCGCAAATTTCTTCGTTTTGGGTCACAAGTGGATGGTCCATTCCTAGATATTTGTCGAATGCAGATTTCAGTGGATGCCATCCGTAGTGCTTTCAGAACCGAACTTCCAGGAATCCAAGCGCACGACAGGCTCATGAATTACGAGCGGCCTTCGGTGGAGGAGGTCTTGAAATCAGAGAGAAACGTAAGAGAAAGTGCAGTCACCTTCCTCCTTTATCCTGAGGCGGAGATCTGGCATTTCGTTCTCTTGAAACGGCATGATTACTCGGGAGCTCACTCGGGTCAAGTGGGTCTACCAGGAGGAAGTTTGGATCCAGGTGAGACTGAGTTAGAGGCGGCTCAACGTGAACTCCATGAAGAGACGGGCATCCAACTGCCTGAATCGGCTTATCTCAACAGGCTTACTCCGCTCTATATACCGCCCAGCAATTTCATTGTGCAGCCTTTTGCTGCGCTGCTTGACAAGGAACCTTCTTGGCACTTCGATAAGCGGGAGGTAAAAAAGGCTCTTCATGTCCCCTTGGCCGAACTTCTCGTTCTGGATAATGTCTATGATGAGAAGGTCCTCATCAATGCAGGCAGAATGCGGTTGGATGTGAAATGTTTCAGGTTTCACGATGAGGTGGTCTGGGGCGCCACTGCCATGATCCTTTCAGAGTGTAAACAGATTTTGTCCAACTTAGCCCCATGACATGTGATATCCTGGCCTTCGCGGCCCATCCTGATGATGTAGAACTTGCTGCTTGTGGAACCCTGCTGAAGCATATCGCCTTAGGGCGAACTGCGGGTATAGTGGATCTTACAATGGGGCAGTTGGGTAGCAGAGGAAATGCAGAACTCCGTTTGCAAGAGGCTGAGAAAGCCAAGGAGATTTTGGGTCTGTCGGCTCGTGAGAACTTGAGTATGGAGGATGGCTGGTTCAGGAATGACCATGAGCATATTGTGAAGATAGCGTCCGCTATTCGCAGATATAGACCCCAGATCGTTCTGGCCAATGCCGTCAGGGACCGCCATCCTGATCATGGACGGGCCAGTGCATTGGTATCTGAGGCGGCCTTCTTCTCAGGACTGCAAAAGGTGAACCCGGAAGATGGCCTAGCACCTTGGCGACCACGAATGGTCCTTCACTATATCCAGGACAGGTATCTGGAGCCAGACCTTGTAGTGGATATCAGTGCGTTCATTGAACAGAAAATGGAGGCGATCATGGCATTTGGCAGCCAATTCTATGATCCAGAGAGCACTGAGCCCGACACGCCTATCTCAGGAAAGGGCTTCTTGGATTATGTCAAAGGCAGGGCCCGGGAAATGGGTCGATTGATCGGAGTAGAATTCGGAGGGGGCTTCACCAAAGAGAGAGGCGTGGGCGTCTCAGACCTATGCGACTTGCTCTAGGACGCGATCATAGAAGGTCATGAGCTTCTGACTCTCCTTGTCCCAGCTAAATTGCTCGGCTGCCTTGGCACTGGACCTTCTGAATGACATTCTCCAGTCTTCATCCCTTAGAGCTTTTTCCAATACTGAAGCCAAGGTCTGAGGAGAACGGTCATCAAGGACGACTCCTATGCCCGAGGTCCTTATAATACGGCTGGTCTCAGGCAGATCCACTGAAATGATCATCAGGGATTTAGCCATGTAATTGAACAGTTTGTTGGCTGGACCACCATAGAGGTTGTTCGGGGTGGGCGTATTCAAGATGAGACCAATGGCACTGCCTGAAAGCTGAGAGCCAAGGTCTTCATAAGGCACCCAGCCTGTCAGCGCTATGCGGCCTTCCAACTGATGCGTCCTGACCATATGGATGAAGTAGTTCTCTTCAGCAGGACTCAAACTCCCAACTATTTTCAAATTGAATAGAGGGGCCTCTTTCTTCAAGAGCGCCAATGCTTCCATGAGAAGTTCAAGACCGCGGTTGAATGGGAAGGACCCTTCATGGACGATAAGGAGCTCCTTGGCAGAAGGTTCAGGGGTCCGCTCTAGGATGGACGCATTATAGATGACTTCGCTGACCGCTCCTCGATTGAGTTTCAACAGAGCCTGTTGGGTCAATGAATTGGCGGTTGTGAAGGCCTTGAGGCGGTTCATCTCTTTCTTCAAAGCCCAGCGATCTTTCCAATTGCTGAAATAAAGGGATTCGTGTGCATCGAAAAGGTAGTGTGAACTAACACCATGGGCTGCTTTTCGAGCAATCATGATGCTCTGTGGTTCGTGGGCTACATAGATATCCGCTCGGACAGAGATGGCCGCTTGTATCATCCGCCTGTAAAAAGGGCCCAGATAGGACTTCTTGAGGATTTTGGAGAGCAAACGAGGGGGCTCCTGAAGCGTGACAAATGAAATGCCTTTGTTTTCATCTGTTTTGATGCTTTTTCCGGACATATCCTTGGGATGTCCATCCTCAGAGACGCTCAGTATGTGTACCTGATGACCAGCCTTTGCAAGGGATATGGCCTGCTTGAAGTAGATGCGGTCATCCTTTGCGCTGTGTTGTACAGTGACCATACAAATCGTCTTGCCTTGTCCCATGGGGGCAAGATAAGTTGGATCGAGCAAAAAAAGGCCTCCATTTGGAGGCCCCTTGAGACTTGATGTGTAGCGAAATCAATACCTATGCTTAAAAGGCACTCATATCCGACATACCTGTTAAGTGCGTGTGAGTGGACTT
>JAQCAN010000204.1 GCA_027621335.1 Bacteroidota bacterium | reverse complement strand
ACGCCCATCATTACCTACTTCGTGGGCAAGCGTTGGTACTGTTCATGGATCTGCGGATGCGGAGGCCTGGCCGAGACCGCGGGGGATGGTTTCAGACACTTGTCCAGCAAGAAGCTCTCAGCTTGGAGGTTGGAACGCTGGATGATCCATTCGGTTATGGTGCTGGTCTTTGTGATGACGACAGCCTCATTGTACAGCTACTTCACTGGGAGAGGAGAGGTCTTTGGACTGGACATCTATACCTATTTCAAGCGGCCTTATGGCTTCCTCATCGGAGCGATGTTCTCAGGGGTCATCGGGGTGGGGTTCTATCCCCTGCTCGGAAACAGGGTCTGGTGCCGATTCGGTTGCCCGCTTGCTGGTTATATGGGCATCATCCAACGTTTCAAGTCCCGTTTCCGAATCACCACTAATGGTGGGCAATGTATCTCATGTGGGAATTGCTCCACTTACTGCGAGCAGGGGATCGATGTGCGTTGGTACGCCCAGCGAGGACAGAACATCGTCAGGGCCTCCTGCGTGGGATGCGGGATCTGCAGCGCGGTGTGTCCTAGAGGCGTCTTGAAGTTGGAGAATGGTCCCGAGGAAGGTCGCATCAATGATGATCCCATCCTCATTGGGAATGATGGAGTTAGGCTGAGAGATGTAGGTTAGGGCTTATTTGATCCTGGGATCATTGAAGTTGCGGTCCTTGTCCGTGCGCTTGCGCAGGAATTCCACATTGGATTCGAAGGTCCAATTCCCTTTGGAAAACACATAGGCATCGAAACTCATATCAGGCCCATAGAACTGGTACTGCCCTTCCAATCGAGGGCTACTGGGAGCCAAATGGTCAAATATGATAAGACGATCTTTCTTGTCATAAATCAGGCTCATCGTCAGATCTTCCGCATAGGTGAAAATGATCCTTCTCGAATTACCATTGCCTTTGAACACAGGTGCACCCATGCGGACGTTCTTACCATTCAAGGTCATCACATCGATGATCTTGCGATTTCTCGTGCGGTCATGTCCGTCCCAGGCCAGAAGGAGATATTGACCTTGACTGGTGTTGGGTATGATGTCATAGACCAAGAAGCCCATCCATTCATTGTTCTTGAACGTACGGGACTCCAATCGATCAGGCTCGTCCAAGACAGCATTCAGTTCAACGACATCGACCATCGAATCATCCTTGATCGATTTTGGGATAAGTACCAAAGCCTCATAGCGGTGGGTTCCATCAGCCATGGGGATGTTCCAGTTGAACAGTCGGAAATGACCATCGGGGGAGACGAGCTTGCAGAGGTTGAGCTGCTCGAAGGGATAGCTCATGGCCCCAGCTTTGAAAAGCGTGGATTTCAAATTACTCTTGAAGGCATCTGAAGCGGCCATCTTATCCTCATCGCTGGTGGCGTTGCGGATGGCTTCATATTGCTTGGCCAAATCGGATTCCAGCGCCTCGATAGAGCTTTGAGCTAAAAGACCTGTACCAAGAACACCGAAGAAAAGTAAGAGAAGGCCTTTGGACATGGTCTGCATGGGGCAATAATAATGCCTAGGCCTCAGAAACGCAGGATAATCACAAAGTGATATGTAATCCATCCTTCTTCTTCAGAAGCTCCTCCTCGCTCTCCACCCATTCTTCATCAGGAATGCAGCAGTCCACAGGACATACTGCTGCACATTGAGGTTCATCATGGAAGCCCTTGCATTCGGTGCATTTATCGGTCACGATATAGTAGACATCCATATCCACGGGCTCATTAGCCGCATTGGCATCCACTTCCTTCTTGGAATTGAAGCCCACCACCATGTCTTTCAGGCTGGTGCCGTCAGAAAAACGCCACTCAGCACCCCCTTCATAGATGGCATTGTTAGGGCATTCTGGTTCACATGCCCCACAGTTTATGCATTCATCTGTAATACGTATCGCCATTGCTCCGAACTTGAATCCTAGATTTGCGCTGCAAATATAGGGTTAAGACAACCCTTGAATCATTAGGCTGCCATGGATTTGGAGCAAAGAATAGACCACTTCCGATTATTGGGTGAAGTGATGGGTGCCATTGGTGAAGGACGGGAATGGCCGGGCTTTGATATCGGATTGAATGAGGAGGAGTATCAGGACTTGGACCAATTGGTAAGAGCCCAGGTACATCACAATGGTTGGTTCACTGAGGGTGAGGTGCGCAGAGCACTAAAGGCTTGGAGTGCCGAATTGAAAGCCGACAAGCTTAAAAAGTGGCTCTCAGTTTACGATTTAAAGAATTCTCCTAAGAGGTCTGTAGGCATCATCATGGCTGGGAATATCCCTTTGGTGGGTTTCCATGACTTGCTATCCACTTTGATGGCTGGCCATAAGGCCTTGGTAAAGACCTCGAAGGATGATGACCAACTCATCCGTGCATTCTTCAAGGTGCTGACTCACTTTGATGAGAGTTGGAGAGATGAGGTGGAATGGGTAGAAGGACCCATGAAAGGCCATCAGGCGGTCATTGCCACGGGGAGCAATAACACCTCGCGCTACTTCGAGCATTATTTCTCCGAAGTGCCGCACATCATCCGTAAGAATAGGACTTCTGTTGCCATTTTGGACGGGACTGAGACTGAGGAAGAGATGAGAGGGCTAGGGCAGGACATCTTCGCATATTATGGCCTAGGATGCCGGAATGTGACCAAGCTTTATGTCAGTGAGGACTATGATCTGGACCATTTCTTCAAGGCTATGTTCGATTTCAAGGAGGTCATGACACTGAATAAATACTTGAATAACTACGATTACCACCGCTCCATTTACCTCTTGAATGGGGATGACCTGTTAGAGAATGGCTTCCTATTGATCAAGCAGGAAGCCTCTTTGCACTCCCCGGTGGCCTGCATGTTCTATGAGCGTTTCGGTAATAGGGAGGCCCTTAGAAGGGACTTGAAGGCTAAGGCTGAACAAATCCAGTGCATCGTGTCCAAGGAGGATGTGCCTTTCGGAAGGGCTCAATACCCTTCATTGGCTGATTACGCTGATGGAGAGGATACGATGGCCTTTTTGAGTTCATTGTGAGTCAATTTTATTGGACACTAGGCTTTCATAGAACAAGAAGAACTATTACATTTGCAGCCCAATTTGTTAACGATGCAGAAAGATATTCATCCAGCGAACTACAGAACCGTCATTTTCAAGGACATGACCAATGAGTCCATGTGGCTTGGAAAATCCACTGCTGCGACTCAGGATACTGAGAAGTGGGAAGATGGAACGGAATACCCGGTAGTGAAGCTTGAGATCTCCTACAAGTCACATCCATTCTTCACTGGTAAACTCCAGTTTGTGGATACTGCAGGTCGTATCGACAAGTTCAAGACCAAGTACAAGAAGTTCAGCAAGAAAGAAGCTGCACCGGCTCAGGAGGACTCTGAAGAGTCTGCAGAGTCTTGATTTGAAGCTCTAATGATATTTTAAAGCCCCGCATTTGCGGGGCTTTTTTTATGCTCAATATTCAGAGTCCTTGATACCAGGAGCTCATCGCATTCAGTCAGGATGAGCGGGATTGAGTGTACCGGTCGAATGCATTCAAGACCGGCCATCGAGCCCTTCGACAAGTGTCACACTGAGCATGGTGATTGCTCAGGACAGGCTCTGTCGAGATGAGAGTGAGTGAATGTGTCCCCATATTGTTGAGCGTTGTCAGTTCGAGTGGATATAAGAACGGCCATCGAGCGATAGCCGAGATGAAAGTGAGTGAATGTGTATCGAGAACAGGTGGGTAGGCAAGCGCCCTTCTGTTCTCGATACATTTTCTTCCATTGCATTCCAGAAAACACTCGAACTGACAGGGCTTCACATTTTCTTCCATTGCATTCCAGAGAACACTCCCTTCGACTCCGCTCAGCGCAGGCTTCTGCTTCGCAGAACTGACAGGGCTAAATACACTAAGTCACTTTCTCTACCTCGGTAACCAATAAAAAACCCCCGCAAGTGCGGGGGGTTTTTTATCTGATTCGAATTCTTGTTACAGCTTGAAGGCCTTCTTTACCTTGTCCACATGATCCAACTTTTCCCAGGTGAACAGTTCCACCTTCTTAGTGATTGTCTTTCCTTCCGGGGAGGTGAAGGTCTTTACTTTCATTTCAGGTTCGCGGCCCATATGGCCATAAGCAGCCGTCTCGCTATAGATGGGATTGCGCAATTTCAATCGCTTCTCTATGAAATAAGGACGCATATCGAAGAGGCCTTCCACAACCTTGGCAATCTCGCCATCGCTCATCTTCACTTTGGCGGTGCCATACGTGTTCACATTGATAGACGTGGGCTTGGCCACTCCGATGGCATAGGAGACCTGTACCAAAACCTCGCTGCATAGTCCTGCAGCCACTAGGTTCTTGGCAATATGACGTGTGGCGTATGCCGCACTGCGATCCACCTTGCTAGGGTCCTTTCCAGAGAACGCGCCTCCACCATGAGCTCCCTTACCTCCGTAGGTATCCACGATGATCTTCCGTCCTGTGAGTCCTGTATCTCCATGAGGCCCTCCGATGACAAAGACCCCTGTCGGATTGATGTGATAGGTGATCTTCTTATCGAAGAGGCTCTTGTATTTGGGATATTTCTTCTGTACCCGAGGGATGAGGATCTCCAGCATGTCTTTCTTGATGCGTTTCAGCATCTCGTTATCCGCTTTGACTTTGGCGGCCTTTGAACCGTCC
>JAQCAN010000203.1 GCA_027621335.1 Bacteroidota bacterium | reverse complement strand
AATTCCTTTTCCCGAGACATCGGCAATACATAAGACCTGCCGGCCGTCTTCCAACTCGAAGCTGTCATAATAATCGCCTCCCACTTCTTGATGCGGGTAGTAGAGGGCGTGGACCTCCCACTTTCCATTGCTCGGAAAGTCCGATGGGACCAGTAACGCCTGCATCTCAGCCGCCAGCTCGAGCTCCCTGCGCAGGCGTTCCTGCCTGAGGCTCTCGCGCATGAGCCTTTTGTTCTCCACCGCCACCACCAGGATATTGGTAAGAGTCTGGATGAAGTTCATGTGCTTGATGATGGGGCTGATGCTCACCTCGTCCTCGAAATCCCCGATGAACAGATAGGCCAAAGGCCGCTTCTGATGGTGCACCGGAATGATGATGTCATAACCTGGGATGACCTGCTCCTTTGTATCACTCAGCACGGTAATATCATTGAAAGAGGACATGACCTCAGGGCTCCATCCACTGATGTCCACCTTCTCCTCCCCGAACTGCAGGAGCACATCCCAACTTCCTTCGGATGGTGCAAAGAGGATGAGCTTGCTCAGGCCGAGTTCTCCTTCCACGATGCCACGGTAGATGGCCACCAGCTGAGAGATTGGCAGGTTATCATTGATACCCTTGGTCATCTCCAGAAGCGTCTGAAGCTTGAATTTATTCAGCTGAAGCCGCTCTGATAGTCTATGGAGCTTCTCCTGTGACATCAGCCTTTTTTAAAGAGTTCAGGTAGGCGCCTCAACAAGGCCAATTCTCTGAAGGCTGCTTTGCGCTCTTGGGCCGGGCTGCCCAGATAGACCTTCCCAGGCTCCGTGTCTTCCATCACTGCTGATTGACCCAATAGGACCGTCCCCTTTCTCAGTCTCCTATCGCTGGGTACCCCTGCCTGACCCCACAAGGTGACATGATCCTCTATGATGACACATCCTGCCACCCCTACTTGGGCCGCCATGAGGCAGTGCTTGCCCACCACCGTATCATGTCCGATATGCACCTGGCAGTCAAGTTTAGTTCCTTCTCCGATGAGGGTTTCGCCCGTCACACCACGATCAATGGTGCACAAAGCTCCTATCTCCACATCGTCTTCTATTATGACGCAACCACAGGTGTGCATCTTCACTCTGCCGGAGTCATATTGCTTGAAATAGAATGCGTCCCCTCCTATGACGGCATTGGCATGAATGACCACGCGGTTCCCAATGCTTGTATCGTCATTCAAGACCACTCCAGGATGGATGTAACAGTCCTCCCCTATCGTCACACGCTGACCGATATGGACACCCGGTGAGATGTGCGTCCCTCTGCCTACTTTGACATCAGATGACTGGGGCTCCAAGGGCCGGACCTCAGGTCTGAAGTGCATGTTAAGGGTGTTGAAATCCTTAAAGGGTTGCTTTGAGATCAGAAGCGCCTTTCCTTCAGGGCAAATAGCCTCAGGATCATCGATGAGGATGGTCGTAGCGGCTGAATTCAATGCTTTCTCGTAGTACTTCGGATGGTCCACAAAGACCAAGTCCCCCGGCTCCACCTTGTGGATCTCATTGATGCCAGTGATAGCATGGTCAGAGGCGCCTTTCACGGTCGCCCCGATCATGGCTGCTATCTCATCCAAGCGGTATGGCCGCTCTAGCTTCATGAGGCTTGCTTCACGCGCTCCGCATAGGTCCCTCCAGTGCGGGTGTCGATCTTCACCACATCACCGATGTTGATGAACAAAGGCACACGGATCTCATACCCTGTGTCAATGGTGGCCGGCTTACTGCTGTTGGTGGCGGTATCTCCTTTCACACCCGGCTCAGTGTAGGTGATGGTGCATTCCAAGAAAGGCTGGAGCTCGCAGCTCAAAGGCTTCTCTTCCTCCGCGTGGAACATGATATCTGCCGTGACCTCTTCTTTCAAAAGATGGGGTGCATTGATCAAATGCTCTGGAATCCTGACCTGCTCGTAATCATCCAAGTTCATGAAGTGGTAGCCCATATCATCTTTGAACAAGAACTGATGCTTGCGCGTCTCTATGCGCACCGGGTCGATCTTCACCCCGGCATTGAAGGTGTTATCCACTACTTTGCCATTGTTTAGATTCCTGAGTTTGGTCCTTACAAAAGCTGGGCCTTTTCCAGGCTTCACATGAAGGAATTCGATGATGGTCCATAGGTCGCCATTGTAGTTGATACAGAGGCCGTTCTTGATGTCACTGGTCGTTGCCATGGGTAGGTATTGCGTTTACGAGCGCGAAGATAGGAATAAGGAGGGCGGGGAGGGTTCAAGGTTGGGGATTCAAGATTCAAGATTCAAGATTTAAAGTTTGGGGTTTATGGGTTTGAGGTTTGTTTGATTTGAGATTTATGATTTTGCGCGAGTGGTCCCTTGAGGCGGTGCACTGCGCGAGGTGGAAGTTGGATACGAAGGATGAGAGATCAGACATCGAGCGGAGCCGAGATGCCCGTTCCCCCCTCGTCATTACGCATCATCCTCCTCTGGAGGAGGTGGCTCCCAGCAGGGCCTTGTGCGAGGGAAAGGAGACGGAGGAGGAAGAATGCAGTAATTCCTTTCAGCATTCCGTTCCTCCCTCCCCTCCGCGAAGGCGGAGGTACTCCCTCCAGAGGGAGATGGAGAAACTGTCCGCTTCAGACCTTTCAACCAGCATCCAACAACCAATTCTTGACTATCTTTGAAGGAAGCAGGCATATACACAGCCAGACGCTGACGATTTATTGAATGTACAAGCGACTCCGCATACTTTTCCTTTCCTGTCTCCTTATGGGTACAGTGACCCTAAGGGGACAGGAAGGATTTTTTGAGTTCATCCCGGGATGGAGGGCTTTTCAAGTTATTGAATCAGAGCCAGGCAACTATTTGACCAATGGAATGATAAGTGATTTAGTTCCGCTCTATCACTACGTGATAAATGCTGTAGATGAAAATGGCACTAGTACAATTCATTTCGAATATGACAATGACTCCATTAGAACCATAGGCAGTGAACGCAACCAGAGCATGGAATTCATCGATGGAAGTTTCTATACGTTGGGAACTATGCAATCAGACGGTCTCAACTACTATGCCTACCTATTGGAGTTCTCCACTGACCTGGATGAGGTGCTGGATGTGCATGTGCTCAATGAGTGTTGTGAGGTAGGCGCGGGGTTCACCCTGCATGCCAGCTCGGATGATCACCTGATGGCCACCGCATTCTATGAGATTGACAGCCCTTTCTACTATACTTACTTCAGGCTCTCCAAGCTGGACCTGCAGGCCCAGGAGCTATGGCATCAGGATTTTTATTGCACCCCTGGGGTCTTCAACTGTAATATCAGGCCCATCCATACCCTGGAGACCCCTGATGGGGCTTCTTGCTCACCTCTACGGTTGTGATCAATCAAGGGGGCGACCCTTGTTATACGGAGATCAATAGCCTCCTTATCCGCACCGATGCGCAAGGCAATGAGCTATGGCGCAGGGAAGTGGGCGATGAGAATTACTGGAATTACCCCGGCTGGCCCGTCCTCTTGGATAATGGCAACGTGCTCTTCTTCTGGACCGATGCCCAGCTCATTACATCGACATGCTATACACTAAATCCCCTCTGGACCGTTCGCTTTGCTGAGATAGAACTGGAAACAGGAAACATTTTATGGCAAGGTGATTTGTTAGATGAGCTTCCTACATTGGCTGAGGATCCGCTCGGCCCACATGGCTATTACATTACTAAAGTACAGATGCTTGATGATGGGAATATCCTGGCTACTGGATACAATGGAAATAGCGCTATGCTTTTGAAATTGAATCCATTAGGTGATTTAATCTGGAAACGATTCTATCTTCCTGAAGGAGGTGCCGTGCAAGCTGAGACTACGGCCATGGACACTTGGCTCTTCGGTGTCGAACCCACCAGTGATGGGGGATTTGTGGGCGTGGGGGAATTCCGGGCGGATCCTTTCGGGGTCACCTGGCCTGAGGGCTATCAGAGCGCCTTCATCCTCAAGCTGGATCAATACGGCTGCCTGGAACCCGGCTGCCAGCTCTTGGATGCCCTTCCTGAGTATAGCAGGGGGAACCTGGAGGTATGGCCCAATCCCTACACACCGGGCTCCTCGGCTCCGCTCGGAGTCCGCTTACCCACGGGATTGCAGGTGGATCATGTGATGCTGGTAGATGCGATGGGGAGGGTTATTGAAGATTCAAGGTTCAAGGTTCTTACAGCGATAACCTTGAATCTGAAATCTTGAACCTTGAATCCGAAATCTTGAATATTGAATCCCTCCCAGCAGGGCTTTATACGGTCTTGCTTAACACTAAGGACGGGCAGGTATTCAGTACAAAGCTGATCGTGGAGTAAGGCCTCCTGCATTTCTCCTATCCTCCTCTGGAGGAGGTGGCTCCCAGCAGGGCCTTGTGCGAGGGAAAGGAGACGGAGGAGGAACAGAGCAGTAATGCCATTCAGCCTTCTATTCCTCCCTCCCCTTCGGGACTCCCTCCAGAGGGAGACGGAAACCCCTTGAACGAAAAAGACCAAACCGCAATGGAATTAGTCTTCTCTTTTAACGTGGTGCTACCAGGATTCGAACCGGGGACACATGGATTTTCAGTCCATTGCTCTACCAACTGAGCTATAGCACCAAGATGTATTCATTTATCAGCTGCGTTCAACTGAAAGGAGCCTTAACTACCAATTCTAGAAATTCTTGCAGTCCCGAAGGG
>JAQCAN010000202.1 GCA_027621335.1 Bacteroidota bacterium | reverse complement strand
GCCCATGACCATGTGGGAGACCTCTCCACGTTCCATGATGGAAGGATGGAACTCCTGCAGCATCATGGATTCTCCTTGAATGAGAGATCTGAATGTTTCTTCCAGGGCCTCAGTCCTATTGGCTGAGAAACGATAGGTATGTCGTGCACAACCTGAAACGCAAGGTTTCAATATCAGCTCTTCCCATCCGCTTCGCTTTACTTGTGCGACCAAAGGTTCATCATCGCCTTGTTCAATGAAGCGACTTGGAACGACAGGTATACCTTTATCAGCTAGATCCTGGAGATAGTGTTTATCCATGTTCCATTTGAGAATCGCAAGTGGATTGATGAACTGCAGTTTCATCGAAGTCCTTTCGAACCAAGGCTTGAACTTGTCATAGCGATCGAAATAGTCCCAAGTGCTCCTGAAGATGGCCGCTCGGGCAGCTGACCAATCTACATTTGGGTCGCTCCAAGAGACTTTTTTCACCTTTAGCCCCTTTCGCTCCATGGCCGCCATCACCAGACCGTCCTCTGTAAGGACCTGTTGAGCATACCAATCCGGATCTTGAGGAGAAACGAAGCGGTCATCGGTCAATAGATAGAGGTCTAATTTCATATGGCGTGAAACTATAAAACGGGATCATACTCTTCCAAAGGGATCGGTGATCGTGATTTACATTTTACCTTTGTTCGCCATGGCAATCTCAAGGAAGTGTGCTAAATGCAAGGTTTGGACGGAGTCTCTGAGTCACTGTTCCGAGTGTGGAGAAGTGTTGGATCACGAGCTCATCCAAGCCAAGCGGGAACAAGAGAGGAAAGAATACCAGGAATCTCTGCCACCTTCCAAGTTGGATGTCTTCTTCCATGAGTTCAAGAATTCACGCTTCCTTTTGATAAGGGTGTTCTACAGACTCCTGTACTCTATCTGGTTCATCATGTTCAGTATCGTGTCATTCTTCATCGCTCTCATTGCTGCTGGACCAGGATGAGAAGTAGAATTCCTATATGGTTTTGGACGGCTATGGTCATGTATCTTCTTCAACTGAGCGGGAAGTATGGGCTCTTAGAGTTTCCTGAGGCCTACATTGCCTAGGCGGCTGACCTGATTTGCTTGCCGATTCTCATCCTTCTGAGTGAAAGGACTATGGCTCGCATTCTCGGTCTCCATCATTGGGCGATAAGCGGCTGGATGCTCGTTGCTCTTATTATCTATGTGAGTCTGGTTTTCGAAGTGCTATTGCCTATGGCGTCTCATCGATTCGTGGCTGATCCCTTGGATGCTCTATGCTATGCAATTGGCGGAGGGGTATATTTCGGTCTTAGGCAGAACATAAGGACCTTGACCATCGATGAATCTCCCAGCTCTAAGACTGTCCTTAGAAGATAGCCTTACGGCATAAGGACGTTTTTGGCTATGTTTAGATGTATCAAAGATTTAGATTTGAAGGTCATCAAGACCGAATATGAAGTCTTTTTCTCTCAGAATTATTTGCATCGTAGCTGTTCTTTCCGGTTTCATGGCCATTGGTTGTGAAAAGGAGGGGGAGCCGACACCTTTGCCAGGCCCCGAGGAGCCAGCAGATCCAGTCAATGTTAACTTGGATGACTTGCCTTATGCGTCCTTGAGTGAATATGAGTTTTTTGCTGGAGACATGAAGGACTTGAATCCCCAGGAGAGTGTGCTTCCTTATGCCTTGATATCAAAGCTCTTCACTGACTATGCGGAAAAGAAGCGATTTGTTTGGATGCCGGACGGCACTTCGGCCTCTTATGTGGATGATCATCAACTCCTAGATTTCCCTTCTGGGACGGTCATCATCAAGAACTTCTATTATGATGGAGTCCTGCCTTCTGTTGATACCCGGATCATTGAGACCCGGCTGCTCATCAATCGGAATGGCGTCTGGGAGTTCGCTGAATACGTTTGGAATGATGAACAGACAGAAGCCTATCTGGACATGGACGGAAGCTACACACCCGTTTCATGGGTGGATGGGAATGGGGTCCAACGAGATATAGAATACCGTATCCCTTCAGGCACAGAATGCCTGGTTTGCCATAAAAAGAACTCTTTGCCTATTCCGATTGGACCAAAGCCACAGAACCTCAATGCGGATTATTCCTTCAGCGATGGGGTCATGAATCAGTTGGACAAATGGAACGAGAAAGGATATTTGGCCGATGGCTATCCCGATGACATCGTGACTGTGGTTAAATGGGATGATCCTACACAAGACTTAAGGGATCGAGTGCGCTCCTATATCGATATCAACTGCGGACATTGCCATGCGGAAGGTTCCCATTGCGATTATAGACCGATGCGTTTCGCCTACTCTGAGACCGAAAGCGATGAGAATTTAGGCATATGTGTGGAACCCGATGAAGAATTGGAACCCCAGTTGACCCATATCATCGCCAGTGGGAATATCAACCGTTCGATGCTCTATTATCGAATCAGTTCGACTGATGAATCGGTGCGTATGCCCCTGCTGGGTCGTTCCATAGTCCACGAAGAGGCAGTTGAGATGATTCGGGAATGGATTGAGAGCCTGGATCCGCCATGCAATTGAAAAAACAACTTACATAAACTGAAAAGAGAATGAAGATTACCATTACCCTATTATCACTGATGCTTTCCACAGGCCTATTGACGGCTCAGAGTACCTGTGCATCAGCACCCGTGATCGATACAGGAAATTACCTGGTCCCATCTGTCAACGGCTCTGAGGTTCCATCACCAGTATGTGCATCGGGCGGGGATAATGCCGATCATGGCATTTGGTACCGATACGGAAATGTGGAGGATCTGACCCTCACAGTATCCACTGATCTGGAAGAGAACGAGGGGATAGATACCCGAGTGCATATCTATTCTGGAGAATGCGGTAACCTCAGCTGTTTGGGCGGAGATGATGACAGTGGCTCCGGATTCCTTTCTATCCTTACTGTTCAAGTAGAGGCTGGAGAGGCTTACTATATCGCGTTCGATGATAACTGGACAGATCAGGGCTTTGTTTTCGAGCTCATTGAGAATGAACCCATAGAACAGATGGTGTCCTTCGGGATACAGACTATAAATCTTCAAGGTTCGGGTATATGCATCGTTGATATGGATGGGGACCACTTAGACGATGTGGTCGGAGTCTCTGGAAATCAGATCAATGTTCATAGGCAACAAGCTGGAGGTACCTTCCAATCCAATGTCTACGCGACTCCTGAAGCAGATCATAACCCGTCTTGGAGCCTGGCAGCAGGAGATTTGGATGCCAATGGTAAGACAGACCTTCTTTATGGTGGCGGAAGCGGGGTCACCTTCATGTTCGCCAGTGATGATGGGACCACTTTCACTGAGAGTTCAGGACCTGAGTATGTGTTCAGCCAGAGGTCCAACATGGTAGATATCAACAATGATGGAATACTGGATGCCTTTGTCTGTCATGATGTAGCACCCAATGTGTACTTCATCAGTGACGGTGAAGGTAATATGACCTTCAATCAAGGCGGAATAGGAGATACTCCTGACGGAGGCAATTACGGATCGGTCTGGATAGATTATGACAATGACCATGACATCGATATGTTCATCGCAAAATGCCGAGGAGGAAACTCACCGGCCAATATCAACCAGATGCACCGCAACAATGGGGATGGCACTTTCACTGAAGTCGCTGAGGAACTGAATCTGGCCGATAATGTTCAAACCTGGTCCTCAGCTTGGGCCGATTTCGATAATGACGGAGATATGGATGTGCTTATTGGCGCAAGTTCATTCACCAATGGAGGTCATAAACTCATGCGGAATGATGGAGATACCTTCACTGATGTTACCGAAGGATCCGGGTATGATCTATTGACCGCTACAGGCATCGAAAATGCGCCTGCGGACTTCAACAATGATGGTTATGTGGATGTATATGGAGCTGGGAATGTCATCATGTTCAACACAGGTAATCTCACCTTTGTCCCATCAGTAGCACCATTTGGAAATGGCCCGATGGGCGATGTCAATAATGACGGTTTCGTGGATGTCCAGAATGGGGGAACGCTCTTTCTGAATCAAGGAAATGAGCATAACTATATCAAGGTGACTACGGTAGGAACGGCCAGTAACATCAATGGGATAGGGGCTAGGATAGAGGTCCATAGTGCTTTAGGAACGCAGATAAGGGATGTTAGAAGCGGTGAAGGATTCCGCTACATGAGCAGTTTGAATGCCCACTTCGGTCTTGGAGAGGATACGGAGATCGACATGATCGTGGTCTATTGGCCATCAGGGATCGTGGATTATATCATGGAGCCCGAGGTGAATCAACACTTGGTCATCGTGGAAGGGAGTGAGCCTCTATCAGTGGACGACATCGCGGAAGCAGATATCCGCATCTTCCCAAATCCCGCCAGCGATATCTTGACTATCCAATCTTCAGGTCAGCGCAGCTTTGACTTGGTGAGAGTCTTGGATATAAGTGGAAAGGTAGTCCTTCAGTCTTCTTATAGGAAAGGAGAACTGGATGTGCAGAATCTCGCTCCTGGTGCGTATGTCCTAGAGCTTCGAAATACTCAGGGCCACCTCGGCCATAAGCGTTTCTTGAAGAATTGATCCGTCAGAACCTATAATTTTGAAGGAACCCTGGTCCTCTGAGATCAGGGCTTTTTTATGCCTTGAGTTCTATGGCCTTCAGATTCTCCAGTAAGGGAGAGGCCTCAATGGACAGGAAATCGG
>JAQCAN010000201.1 GCA_027621335.1 Bacteroidota bacterium | reverse complement strand
GCTCAAGGATTAATTCTCTATTTGATAATTTCTTTGATTATAGCAGCAATCATAAAGAAATCTGAACCTGTATAAAGAATGAGGCAATAGATTTCATCATCAAACGCCATGCAGCTATCCATTATCATTCCAGCCTATAACGAAGAAGATTCCATTCCCGAATTGGTGAAATGGATCAAGAGAGCCTTGGAGGGAAAGGTGGATTCCTATGAAGCAATCTTCATAGATGATGGGAGCTCGGACAGGACGTGGCATGCTATTCAAGAATGCTCCAAAGTGGACTCTCGTGTCAAAGGTTTGCGCTTCAGTAAGAACAATGGGAAGTCAGCTGCAGTAAGGGCGGGATTCGAGGCTGCGACAGGTGATGTGGTGGTGACCATGGACTCGGATCTTCAGGACTCTCCTGAGGAGATCCCTGAGATGATGAGAATGATCAATGAGGATGGCTACGATATTGTCTCTGGCTGGAAGAAAAAGCGATACGACCCCATCACCAAGACACTTCCTACCAAGGTCTATAACTGGGCGACCCGAAGAATGAGTGGCATTGAGTTGAACGATTTCAATTGCGGGCTGAAAGCTTACCGGCTTCCTGTGGTGAAAGCTGTGGATGTACGGGGAGAGATGCATCGCTATATCCCTGTGCTGGCCAAGTGGGCTGGCTATAAGAAGATAGGAGAGAAGGTTGTCATCCATCAGGAGCGCAAATATGGCAGTACCAAATTCGGGATGGAGCGGTTCATGAATGGCTTCTTGGACCTTATCACCGTGAGCTTCGTCACCCGATTCGGGAAAAGCCCCATGCACTTCTTCGGGCTCTTCGGGACTTTGATGTTCATCATCGGGTTTGGGATATTCCTTGGCCTTGCAGGCATGAAACTCTATAACCTTTCACAAGGGGTAATCAGCAAGAACATCGCGGACATGAGTGTGTTCTACATCGCACTGACTACAATGATTATCGGAACGCAATTCTTTCTTACTGGATTTATCGGTGAACTCATCACGAGACATGGTTCCAATGAAGAATACACTATTTCCGAAAGAGTCTGATTGCTTCTGATGCGTCCTTCAATACCTCCTGACAGGAAGGTAAAAGGCCTGAGTTCCTTTGGCAATTTGGATTGTGCCGTAATTGTTTCCATCATAGCTGACATGAATGGCTTCAGAAGCGTCTGACTCCGAACTGCTCATAAGAGTCTCGGCTAAGATGATGTCCGGATTGATGCTTTCAAATCCTCTGAATACGGATTCGAGCTCTTTCACTGAAGGTAGGAACCAATCTGCACTTCCTCCTGAGATGAGTTCGGAACAAGCTTTGGCCGCAAATGAAGACTCTGTGCAGTTATTGACGATAGAGAAGGTATTCGCCAATCCATCCCCGTACTGGGTGCCAGTGTCACCTATGAATTCACCTTCACATCCCCAGGCATTCTGCTGCACCGCGCCGACCCTTGCTTCCAAGTAACGCCAAGACGAATCGTCATTTCCTCGGTCATAGAGTACAAAGCCTCCTGAAGGTCCTATCTGTCCGACAGTTCTGAAATTCACCTCTTCCCCGTATGATAGCTCGCCATTATAGATGGCGTAAGGCTTCACAAAGTACTGGGTCTCGGCCAAGAGACCTGTGAAGGTGTAATTCATTTGCAAGGGGCCCTCTATCTCCACCGAAGTCGCATCATCGATACTCTGAGCTGGGCTGGTGGCTATAACGAAACCTTTCGAATCTATATCTACAGAGCTAGGCCCTAGTCCTCCGCTAACGGAGGCTTGTGCCACCTCAAGATTGAAACTCAACGTAGTAAGGAAATTCACGAAATTCCGAGTACTGAACGTGAGGTCCTCTCCATAGCCTGTTCCAGCAGAGTTGGTCGCGAACGCACGGCAGTGGTAGACCGTATTCGTATCCAGACCTGTGGCGTTGACTAGATAATCCCCTATTCCAGTGCTAGACGCTGCCGCGGTGAAATCTGAAATGTTAGGGTTCATAGAGGTGGACCAACAGACGCCCTGAGTGATGATTGCACTCCCACCTTCGTTGGTGACTTGACCTCCTAAGGTCGCTGTGGTGTATTCGATATTGAAAGGAAGGTCCGTACTGACAATTGGCAGGCGCATACTCTCTTTCTTGCATGCCAAGAGACTTAGTGCCATCACAAGGATGAGTAAGCGATGAGATAAAAAGGAATGTGATGCGTTCTTCATGTACTGATCAAGGTTCTATGAAATGACAACATAAGATTAGAATCCGCTTGGCCTAATCTAGCAACTAGATCCGCTCTCAAGCTATCACTCCGCTCCCTATCAACTCACCATCTTTATACCAAGCGGCAAACTGCCCTGGGGCTACAGCACGCTGAGGCTCTTCAAATCGAATGAAGAGTCCTTCTTTCGTCCTGATGAGGAGGCCCTTTTGCAGCGCTTGCCGATAACGGATCCTTACATCGAATTCAACATCTTCTCCAAGTGCGATGTCCATATCCGGACGAATCCAATTTTCCTCTGAACTTCTCAAACGGATGACCTTCCTGAATAGACCTGGATGGGATTCTCCTTCGCCAACATAGATGAGATTGCTAGAGGTGTCAGTGCCAAGAATAAAGAGTGGCTCTTTGAACCCTCCCAGGCCCAATCCTTTCCGTTGACCAACGGTGTAGAAATGGGCCCCTTGGTGCTCTCCGACAGTTTGACCTTCCATGTCAGTCCAATCGAAAGGAGCTGAAAGTTCTTCCAAGCTGCTTCCTCCATTCAAGTGGAAAGCAGCCTCATCCGCCTCCAAAGCAATGATGTTCCCTGTCTTGGGTTCCAGCTGCTGCTGGAGGAATACAGGCAACTTTACCTTTCCAATGAAGCAGAGCCCTTGAGAATCACGCTTTTCTGCTGTTACAAGGCCTTGTTCCTTGGCAATACGCCTAACCTCGGGCTTTAGCAGTTGACCGATGGGGAAGAGGACTTTCGATAATTGCTCCTGACTGACCTGACAGAGGAAATAGCTCTGATCCTTGTTGGGATCAGCACCGCTGATCAAACGATGCATGGGCTGCCCATCCACTTCGATAATCTCCTTTTGGCAATAGTGACCGGTGGCCACATAGTCAGCCCCGAGCTTCATGGCTTCTTTCAGGAAAAGGTCGAATTTCACTTCGCGGTTGCAGAGTACGTCAGGGTTGGGCGTATAGCCGGCCGCATACTCTTTGAACATATAATCCACGATACGCTCCTTGTAGGCTTCGCTAAGGTCAAGAATGTGAAAAGGGATGTCCAGTTTTTGAGCTACCTGCAAAGCATCATTGCTGTCTTCTAACCAAGGGCATTCTTCGCTGATGATGACGGAATCATCCATCCAATTGCGCATGAAGATGCCAATGACCTCATACCCTTGCTCCTTCAAAAGGTAAGCGGCCACACTGGAGTCCACTCCCCCGGATAATCCAACGACTACGCGCTTCATGCCACAAAGATAGGGGCTAATGCATCAGACCTCGGCATCCATGAGATCGGACACCACATAGTAGCGGGGATCGTCAATGGAGCTTTCAATGACTTCTTCGAAACCTGGGTTGGCTTTCAGAAGAAGGGTCTTGCATTCTGGGCTCAAGTGAGTGAGCTTCAGGTGCTTACCGAGTTCCAGGTAGCGGTTGGAGATGTTTCTCAAAGCCTCTATCCCTGAATGGTCCCTGACAATCGACTCCAGGAAGTCGATCTCCACCTTGTCAGGATCGGTCTTGGGTTCGAATTTCTGATTGAAATTCTGCACCGACCCGAAGAAGAGTGGCCCCCATATCTGATAGACCTTGGTGCCGTCCTCCTTGATGTGTTTCCTGGCGCGGATCATGGTCGCGTTCTTCCAAGCGAACACCAGTGCCGACATAATGACCCCTGCGATCACCGCGATAGCCAAGTCCTGCCATACCGTGATGGCCGAGACAGAGATGAGTACAATGGCATCGGCCAGAGGAATCTTGTTGAGGATGCGGAAACTGCTCCAAGCGAAGG
This sequence comes from Bacteroidota bacterium, assembly GCA_027621335.1. Classification (GTDB taxonomy): domain Bacteria; phylum Bacteroidota; class Bacteroidia; order Flavobacteriales_D; family JABDKJ01; genus JABDLZ01. Next base: position 775 of record JAQCAN010000201.1, on the reverse strand, counting down.
TTCCTACGACCACCATGAACATCACCCCCACCAAAGCGGCAATGGGGATCTGCTCGATCAATGGGGCTCCAAAGAGGATGAAACAGAGCAGAGCGACCGCAGCCATGATGCCTGAAAGACGTCCACGTCCACCTGAATTCACGTTGATGATGGATTGTCCGATCATCGCACATCCACCCATTCCACCAAACAGTCCATTGAGGATGTTGGCGCCTCCTTGGGCCACACATTCACGGTTGCCGCTACCCCGTGTCTCAGTCATCTCATCGATGAGGTTCAAGGTCATCAACGACTCTATGAGTCCCACTGCGGCTAGGATGAGGGCAGTAGACAGGATCATGGACCAATGACCGTCCAAAGTATCGAATAAGCCGAAGATCTGCCATTGGAAAGAAGGTAAGGACCCTGAGAGTCCATCGGCCCCGCCCTCACGGATGAACGAGCCCACTGTACTCACTTCCAATCCTCCTAGGATGGTGATGGCGGCTACTACGATGATGGCCACAAGTGCCGAAGGAATGACTTTGGTCAGCTTGGGCAAGCCCCACATGATCAACATGGTCAGTCCAACCAGAGCTAGCATAAGGTAAAGGTCAGGACCATGAAGCCATTCATATTGGCCGGCCACACGCTCCTTGAAGAGACCCAGTTGAGATAGGAAGATGACGATGGCCAACCCATTCACAAAGCCCATCATCACTGGATGCGGAATCAGTCGGACAAACTTCCCCAATTTAAAGAGACCGGCAAGAATTTGAATCCCTCCTACAAAAAG
>JAQCAN010000200.1 GCA_027621335.1 Bacteroidota bacterium | reverse complement strand
TACGATTGTTTTGAATGAGCTTCATGAGGGAATGTATGTGCTTCAGATAGATGGATATCACGGAAAGAAAGAATTCCCACTACTTATCTCTCGCTAAGAAGAAATAGGCTAAAATGAGATGAAAGGAAAGGGCTTCTTTCACCGAGCATTTGATTAGATATATCTTACCAGCATGAACCAGCCTTGTAACTTTCTATGATGATCGAATCTGACCTATTCGACAAGGACTCTCAGATGTAACTTATTGATGTTCCCCCGCGTCCTTGTCAAATGAGACTTGATTTTCTATCAGCATTTCTAAGCCTTTTGCTTAGCTCTTCCCTATTTTCACAGGGGCCCATAAAAGGACAGGTCCTGGACTCATTCACTACAGAGCCTCTGAGGTATGCCAGTATCCAGATTGTTTCCAAGCACTCAGGAACTGTCACAGACAGCCAAGGATTCTATCTTTTTTCCGATCTCTCTCCCGGAGACAGTCTCAAGTTCAGCTACCTTGGATACGAAAGCCAGACCTTATCCTTTATGATGCTAAAGGATAAACCTACCATCCTACTCATCCCCACTATCGTTCTGGGTCCAGAGGTCGTTATCAGGCCACTGGATCCTGAAACCTACTTGAAAAGGGTCATCCAGTCCTTCGCATTGAACTATCCACAAGAGCCATATGAGCTTTACTCCTACTATACTGAACGTATCACAGAGAACGGAAGGCTGTTAGACCATGCCGAGGCTGGATTCTATTCCCAAATCGATGAGGCGACAATGGATACGCAGCACCAACTCATCCTCTATCATCAAGCAGAATTATCGGAATTGGAATTCATGCGCAAGACGGCCGAAAAGCAAAAGGCCAAGTACATCAAGAAGCACCCAGAGGATACTGAAGCTGCAGATAACAATGCCCTCATCCAGGCCGACTTCGGGGGTCCGGACCTGCTCTTGGAGATGGGAGTGACCTCAGGCAAAATCCATCCATTGGACAGCACTCGCTTCAGAGATTTCAGGTATAGTTACGGAAGCAACAGCAGCTTCATGGGGCAAGAGGTCATCACCATAGCCTATTCCTCCAGGGGCAAGGATGATCAGATGCGGAAGGAAGGGCTAATCTATATCGACCAAGAGACGGATGCCATAGTGGCCGTAAAGGAGAGTGGTAAATTGGTCATTCCCGCATTATTGAAGCCTATTCTCTTTGCGATGGGTATAGAGATATCCAACCCAGTGTATCATATGGACCTCCGCTACCGACCCTACCAAGGGCGTTGGTTCATGGAGCAATTGCACTGGGATGTGGACTTCGGAATGAAGAAGAGGCACTGGTTCAAGGAGAATGAGAAGAGCCGTTTCTACATCGCTCAGACCATGTTAGGCAGGGAGATCGGTCTAGGATGGAGCCGAACAATTGAGACGGAGCAAGTCTTCGACAAAGAAGAGGCGATGGAGAAGCAGGTGGCTCCCTTTTCGGGGGTAGGCTGGGAGGACATCCGCTGATCAAGCCCGGCCACTTTCCGAGTCTGCAAACTGCTACCTTCGCGCCCATGTGGCAGATCAGCATCATAGGAGCGGGAAATGTGGCTTGGGTTTTCGGTGAAAGACTAAAGGCCAAGGGTCATGTCATCAGGGAGGTCATGAACCGTGACCCTAAGCGCGGAAACACACTAGCCTCTGCCTTGGGAGCGCGCTATCTCACTGATCAGGACAGAATGGATGGAAAGAGCGATCTGTATCTCATCGCAGTGAAGGATGGAGCCATTGCCGAAGCTGCTGACCTCATCCCGGCCAATGAATCACTGGTCGTGCATTTTTCAGGAAGCACATCCATCCAAGTCATTCCTCAGAAAAACAGGGCCGTCCTATGGCCTTTGCGCTCCATTGCCAAAGGCTCGGACATGGACTGGAGCAGCATGAACGTTATCATGGAGAGTGACTCCGACCTATCTGCAGTGAAAGCCATGGATCTTATCCAGGAACTTGGAGCCAAAGCTGTCCACCTGAATCATTCGAAACGCAAACAAGCGCACCTTATCGCAGTGATATTGAACAACTTCAGCAATCACCTCCTCCATATAGGGGATGTCCTTTGTGAAGAACAGGGATTGGACCGTGCCATATTCAAGGATCTATTGACTTCCGCCTTATTGCCCCAAGGCCCGGCCATGGAGAGGCAGACTGGTCCTGCCAGCCGAGGAGATCTGGAGGTTATAAAGAAACAGGAGGAGATGTTAGCCTCCCATCCTGAATTCCAGAGCATCTATAGGAGCATCACGGCCTCCATCATCAAGAGCTATGAGCATGAATTATAAAACTAGGCTTAAAGACATCGATACACTGATCTTTGATGTGGACGGAGTATTCACTGACAATACCTTATATATCCTCGAGGGAGAACAACCGATGCGGAAGATGAATGTGAAGGATGGTTACGCCCTTCAGCTCGTGGCCAAAAAAGGCTACCGCATCGCCATCATAACCGGGGGTCGTTCAGAGGCTGTCAGGGAGCGTTTCGAGAGCCTCGGAGTCCGGGACATCTTCCTTGGCTCTAGTAATAAGTCTATCGTCTTCGATGCCTATGTGAAGGAGCACGGCATCGACCTTAAGAAGGTCCTGTATATGGGAGATGACGTACCTGACCTCCCTGTGATGCGCCAAGTGGGCCTCCCTTGCTGTCCTCAAGATGCGACAGAGGCCGTGAAGGCTATCTGCTCCTACATCTCACCCATTGATGGAGGGCGAGGATGCGTGAGGGATGTGCTCGAGCAGATGCTCAAGGTCAAAGGAGAGTGGATGGTTGACACTGACCATGTGTGGTAAGTAAGATTACTTAGAAAGATATGAATAGAACGTTGAAGACCACTCTATGGGTTCTTTTGGTGACCCTTTTTGCATTGGCTGTCTATGTCCGAGTGGTCATGGGAATGAGTATGCCTGATGGCCAGGCTGGGCCTGAAGCTGATAAACTGGCCAAAAGGATGCTGGAGCGACTGGGGGCTGAGGCGTGGGATGAAACCCGTTATGTCCAATGGACTTTTGCCGGAAGGAACAGCTATAAATGGGACAGATCCAAAAGCAAGGTCATCGTCTCATGGGAGGACGTAGAGGTTATAATGGATACACGCGATCGCACAGGAAGAGTTTTTGTCAATGGGCAGGTCAAGAACGAAGAGGAGGCAGAACGCTTCTTGGATAAAGCCTGGTCGAACTATTGCAATGACAGCTTCTGGCTTATCGCACCGCTCAAAGCAATGGACAAGGGAAGCAAGAGAGAATTGGTGGAGACCGAAGATGGTCCGGCCCTGCTTGTGACGTATGACCAAGGAGGGGTCACGCCCGGGGATTCCTTTTTATGGTATATGAACGATGACGGTCTCCCTTACGCTTACCGCATGTGGGTAGAGGTCATCCCGGTGCCTGGCTTGAAGGCCAGTTGGGAAGATTGGACCAGCTTGCACACGGGAACGCTTATCGCACAGAAACATAAATTGGGCCCATTGAGCATCAGAGTGACAAACCTGACATCAGGAAGTACAATCGAGGATATGGGCTGGACTAATGATCCTTTTGCCTTATGAGAGTTGTGTTCATGGGCACGCCTGAGTTTGCTGTGGCTTCCTTAGCCGCCCTCCTCGAGTCTGATAAGCATCAGGTGGTGGGTGTCGTTACTTCTCCTGACAAACCAGCCGGAAGAGGCCGCAATCTGAAGACTTCACCTGTAAAGGATTATGCCATCCGCCATGGGCTCAAGGTCTTGCAACCTAGCAATCTTAAGGACCAGGGATTCTTAACTGACTTGGCTGCCTGGCGAGCTGACCTCATCGCTGTGGTCGCGTTCCGCATGCTTCCTGAAGCAATCTGGTCCATGCCCTCACGTGGAACCATCAATCTTCATGCTTCCCTCCTGCCCAGATACCGCGGAGCAGCGCCTATCAATTGGACCATCATCCGTGGCGATACAGAGACAGGCCTGACCACATTCTATATCAACGAAGCCATAGACGAAGGAAAGGTGCTGCTCCAAGAAACAGTCAGAATACATGAGCATGAGGATGCTGGCAGCTTACATGACCGTATGAAGGATATCGGAGCGCAACTTTTGGTGAAGACCATCACCGATATCCAGGAAGGCAAGGTGAGGCCGCTCCTTCAAGATGACATCGGAGAAAGCGTGAGCCATGCCCCGAAACTGAATGCCGACAACAGAAGGATCGATTGGAACAATTCGGCCAAGAACATCAAGAACCTCATCAGGGGATTGAGCCCTTCTCCATCAGCATACAGTTTACTTAAGACCTCTGGGGAGGATGAGGAGGGTCTTATGGTGAAGTTCTTCGCAACAGATGGTCCAATAGGTTCAAGTTTGGCTCCAGGCGAATGGAAGATGGAGGGACATAGTGAGCTATATATAGGAACCGGTGATGGCGATCTGAGCATCCTTGACCTCCAGGTGAGCGGAAAACGGAGATTGAAGGTAAAAGACCTTCTGAACGGTTGGAATCCTCCCCCTGGGTCGAAGTTCATTTAAGAACCCTTGAGACCCGCTCCTTGTTTCAATAGGGCTGAAAATGTCCTGAAAGCCTTAATTGGCGGGCATTTTTCTCGGGTTTATGAACAAAATGCCACATTTTTCCACAAAATGAGGTAATAATGGCTGTATCCCTTGGCTGACGCGGATTCTCGTGTATATATTGGTCCCTGAAATCGCAAGAGGCGAAGTATTAACCTTAAATCTGAAAATCTCATGAACAAAGCAGAGATGATTGAAGCAATGGCTACCAAT
>JAQCAN010000005.1 GCA_027621335.1 Bacteroidota bacterium | reverse complement strand
CTATAGAGCTCTTCGATTTCTTGGATGACCTCTTGGGAGAACCCTCTTCGTTCCAATCCTATGCGATTCACACCGATATAGGAGATGGGCTCCCTTGCGGCCCTAACATAGGGTGGAACATTCTTTCTGACCAAGGAGGCGCCCGCCACGAAACTGTGTTGCCCGATGCGCACGAACTGCTGAACAGCCACCATGCCCTCTAGTATGGCATAATCCTCTATGGTTACATGTCCAGCTAGGTTCACGGCATTGGCCAGGATGCAATGGTCTCCGATAAAGGTGTCATGAGCCACGTGGGCATACGCCATGAGTAGGCAGTTCTTTCCGACCACAGTACGGTTCCTGTCGCTTGTACCTCGGTTGACGGTCACACACTCTCGAATGGTGGTATCATCACCGATCTCAGCAGTGGTGCTTTCCCCCTTGAACTTCAGATCCTGCGGAATCGCTCCTATCACGGCCCCTGGGAAGATCTTGCAGCGAGCTCCGATGCGAGACCCATCCATGATGGTGGCATGCGGCCCTATCCAGGCCCCCACACCTATCTCCACATCCTCAGCGATATAAGCAAACGCCTCTACTGTTACGTTGTTTGCCAGTTTTGCCCCTGGGTGGATGTAGGCCCGATCACTTATGCTGTTCTTCAACTTTCCGCTGGTTTGGACACCAAGGCCATCATTTCCGATTCACAGACCACCTTCCCATTCACATAGGCCTTTCCGAACATGTGGACTATGCCCCTTCTGATGGGGCTGACCAACTCTAAGTCGAAGATAATCGTGTCGCCCGGCAGAACCTTTTGCTTGAATTTGACTTTATCGATCTTCATGAAGTACGTGGTATAATTCTCGGGGTCCTCCTTATCGTGAAGGGCGAAAATACCTCCTACTTGTGCCATAGCCTCTACTTGCATGACTCCAGGCATAACCGGATTCCCGGGGAAATGGCCCTGGAAAAAAGGTTCATTCATGGTGACATTCTTTACCCCCGTAATTCGTTTCTCAGAGACATGGATGATTTTATCCACCATGAGAAAGGGGTAGCGATGTGGCAGCATGCGTTCGATGCTGTTGATGTCATAGATAGGCTCTTTAGTGAGGTCGAACTTCGGGTGTCCCTCTCGTTCCTTAATAGCCTCTCGCACCATCTTTCCGAAGGCCACATTGGAACGGTGACCAGGTCGGGCAGCCAAGAAATGCCCTTTCAGCGGGCGCCCTATAAGGGCTAGATCCCCCACTATATCCAAGAGCTTATGCCTTGCTGGTTCATTCTCGAACTTCAGCTTGATGGTGTTTAGCACTCCAATGCCTTCGATCTTCAGCTCTTCCAATAATTCCTCTCTTCCGATCTTCTTCAGTGTCTCCCTGATCTCCTCATCGCTGTATTGGCGTTCCATGAGCACGATGGCGTTATCCAGATCCCCCCCTTTGATAAGACCTCTTTCAGCCAAGAAACCCAATTCCTTCATGAAGACGAAAGTCCTACATTCAGCTATTTCAGAAGCGAACTCCTCTATCTGATACATGGATGCATGCTGCGTTCCAAGGACAGGCGAATTGTAGTCCACCATGACTGTGATCCTGAACTCTTCCCCTGGCGTGGGAACGGCCAGCATCTCAGAATATCCCTGTTCATCTTCGTAATAGAGATTCTCTTCCAATTTGAAATACCTGCGGTCTTCGGATTGCTCTACCATTCCGGCCTCCTTGATGCTTTTGACGAATAGTGCGGCACTGCCATCCAAAATCGGCACTTCAGGACCATTCAGCTTTATCAGGGCATTATCCACTCCCATGCCGTATAAGGCGGCCAGCACATGTTCGGTCACGCTGATCTGGGCCTGTCCTTCTGCTATAGTCGTACCTCTGTCTGTGGAGACCACGTTGTCCAGATCCGCCTTGACAATAGGCTCTCCTTCAAGATCCACCCGCTGAAAATTATAGCCGCTGTCCGCAGGAGCAGGTTCTATCGTCATTTCCACGACCTTGCCGGTGTGCAGTCCTACTCCTTTGAAGCTCAAGGGAGCCTTCAAAGTCTTTTGTTTATCGCTCATAGTTGGGTTTAAGTTCCTTCAATGTTCGTTCTAGGGCGATGACTTTGTCACGCAATTCTGGGAGTTTCACAAAGTGGACATAAGCCCGTTTGAAATCCCTATTGGATATGGCTGGAGAGCCTTGAACGATGGCTCCGACCTCCTCAATGGAATGCCCTATGCCTGACTGAGCCGCTATCTTCACCTCATCGGCAATGGTGATGTGTCCGATGATGCCGACTTGCCCTCCGATCATGCAATTCTTACCGATCTTTGTGGAACCCGCTATCCCTGTTTGGGCCGCGATAACAGTGTTCTTACCGATGACTACGTTATGGGCCACTTGGATGAGGTTGTCCAGTTTGACGCCTTCCTTGATGATGGTCGCGCCTATAGTCGCCCGGTCTATGCACGTGCCTGCACCTATCTCCACAAAGTCTTCAATGATGACCTTGCCGATCTGAGGGACCTTGTCATAACCTGATCCCCTAGAGGCGAAACCAAAGCCGTCTCCGCCTATGATGACCCCAGAGTGGATGATGCACTCCTTGCCTATCTCTGTGCTATGATATATAGAGGCATTGGAATGGATGATGGTGCCCGCGCCAATAGTGCAATCGTCTTGGATGACCGCATTGGCATAGATCTTCACTCCATCTCCAATAACGCATCCGGGTCCTATGGTTGCATTGGGCCCAATGTATACGTTCTCGCCTAGTTTGGCCAAAGGGTCCACATAGGCTCGATCCGAAATACCTACTCGGTCGTGTTTGGACTTATTATAGGCGGCCAAAAGTATGGCCAACGAACCATATGCATCTTCGACTTTGATAAGAGTCAAGGAACTTGGTAGGTTCTTTTCAGGAACGAAGTCCTTGTTCACCAGAGCGATGCTGGCTAGAGTGGTATAGATGTGTTCTTCGTATTTAGGATTAGCCAAGAAGGTGAGTGTGCCCGGCTTTCCTTCCTCTATCTTGGAGATGTCCGTGACCTTCACCTCCTTATCCCCGCTTACCTCGCCCTTCAATAGCGCGGCAATATCTCCAGCCGTGAATTCCATGCGCCTAAAATATCAAGAATTCCCGTCCAAGCGCTTTGTTCTACACCAATGACGTCTCTCTCAGGACGGAAGGTCAAAATCCTACCTTTGAAAGCATGGACCTCTTCCTCTCTTATATGCACTCACTCGCTTGGCCCTTTTTCACCCTGCTGGGCGTCATACTGGCCTTGTATATCACGCAGAAGACATTCGATAAGGTGGGTAAGAAAAAGGCCCAATGGACCTTGGTCCGTCAGTTCACGGTGTTCGGGATAGGCTTCATCGGGTTTATCATGGTCCTTCTTTCCTTGCCAATGGAGTCGCAGATGAAGGGCCAACTCCTCGGTCTCATCGGTATAGTCCTGTCAGCGGCCCTAGCTCTGAGTTCAACGACCTTGCTAGGGAATGCCCTTGCATCTTTGATGATACGGTTCATGAATCCATTCAAGATCGGGGATTTCATTCGCATCGAGGGTAGTTTCGGTCGGGTCATCAGCCGAGGAATCTTCCACACAGAGGTGCAGTCAGAAGACAGGGAGTTGCATGTCATCCCCAATCTCATCTTGGCCACTAAGCCCATGGCGGTCATCCGCTCAACAGATGTCATGGTCACGGCCGGGGTCTCCTTGGGCTATGACGTGGCTCAGTCCAGTGTCAAGACCGCCCTTTTGAAAGCGGCTGTGGCAGCTAGTCTGCATGACTCCTTCGTCTTCATCACGGACTTGGGCGATTTTTCGGTGAGCTATAAGGTCCATGGGATATTGGATGACCCCACCCATCTTCTCAGTACTCGTAGCCTCTTGCGCAGTGAGATGTTGAATGCCCTCCATAGCGCGGGAATAGAAATCGTCTCCCCCACCTTCATGAATCAGAGGCAGGTCAATGAAGAAGTTTTCATCCCAAAAGGACGAATCGCATCTGATAAAGATTCCGACTCGGGAGACGACATCATCTTCGATAAAGCCAATGTTGCCGCAGACGTAGAGAAAGATGAGGAAATATTGGAGCGTCTTGCGTTGAAGATCAAGGCCTTAGAGGAGGCCGATAAAAAGAAGGATAATGCTGAGCTCGTTCAGAAACGCAAGGATTATGAAGCCCTGAAAACGCGCATAGAAACCCGTATCGAAGTGGAAAAAAAGAAACTGGAGGATTAGATGAGAATTTTGTGCCTTATGGGGCTTTTGCTATGCAGCATGAGTCTATCTGCCCAATTGGGTTTGCGATTCGAAGAGGGATATGCCTTGGACCATCCGTCCTGTATTGCCGCATATGAGAGTCTCGCCAAACAATATCCTGGCAAGTGCCGACTGGAGGAGGCTGGTTCTAGTGATAGCGGTCGGCCGATACACCTATTCACTTCTGGTGACATGGCCGAACACAAGCCCACTCTTCTCATCAATAATGGCATCCATGCCGGTGAATCCTGTGGGGTAGATGCCTCTGTATTGCTCATGGAGGAATTGCTGCGCAGCGACTCGCCAATTCTGGACCGTGTGAACATAGCCGTCATACCCATGTACAATGTGGGAGGTGCTTTGAACCGCTCCTGCTGCACCCGAGCCAACCAAGTTGGGCCCATAGAGCAGGGATTCCGAGGGAATGCTCAGAACCTTGACCTGAATCGCGATTTCATCAAGGCTGATAGTCGCAATGCCTTGACCTTCTTTTCTGTCTTCCAGCGTTTGAAACCTGAGCTCTTCGTGGATACCCATACCTCCAACGGGGCGGACTATCCATACACGATGACCCTGATCACCAACCAGCTGGACATGATAGACCCTCATTTGGCCAATTCATACCGCAACAGCCTCATCCCCTCCATGTATAAAGCCATGGAATCCTCTTACCCAATGATTCCCTACGTGGATCTGGTGGGCCGGACACCCGAAGAAGGCTTAGTAGAATTTCCTGACTATCCACGATATACCACAGGATATGCCGCCCTGTTCAATTGTTTGGGTTTCACCACGGAAGCACATATGTTGAAGCCTTATCGGGATAGGGTCCTGGCCACGTATCATTTCTTGAAAGCACTGGCCGAATATGCCTCCATTCATGACCTTGAGATCAAGATGAACAAACAGAAAGCCGATCGAGATACCAAGAAACGCACAGAATTCGGACTAGATTATGAACTTGACACCCTGCAGGTCGACTCGGTTTTCTTCAAGGGCTTCCGTGCAGAATTCTTCAAAAGCCAAGTGACCGGCTTGGAGCGAATGCGCTATGACCGTTCGGTGACCTGGGAAGATTTTGTACCGTATTATCGCAGCTACACCGCGAAGGATGCGATAGTCGCTCCGCGGATGTATGTGCTACCACAGGCATGGCGGGATGTGGTGGAGCGATTGGAGGCCAACGGGGTTCAGATGACCCGCCTTGAGAAGGACAGTGTTATGCCATTGAGGACCTATCGCATCAACTCATACGAGACCATCGATGACCCATACGAAGGGCATTATCTCCATTCTGAGGTCAAGACCACCGAAGCTGTAGAGGACATCCAGCTCTTTGCCGGTGACTATATGATACCCGTCAATCAATATGCAAAGCGTTATCTCATTGCTACACTGGAGCCACGCGCTGTGGATTCCTTCTTTGCTTGGGGCTTCTTTGATATCGTCCTGCAACAGAAGGAATGGTTCTCGCCATATGTCTTCGAAGACCTCGCCTTGGAGCTTTTGAAAAATGACCCCGATTTAGAGAAGCGGTTCAGGAAGAAGCAGAAGGAGGACGTGGAATTCGCAGATGACTTGTGGGCTCAGCTCATCTATATCTATCGGGCCTCACCCTATTACGAGAAGGAGCATCTGAGATATCCTGTCTACAGGAGTCTGGATTGAATCAAGGAAGGATGAGCTCGCTGTAGGTGAACTCGCTGACGTGTCCCGCACGATCCAACAAACGCACTGCGAAACGGATGGAATCCGCGTTGCTCAAATCGCCTGAAACCCTCGGTGGAAAGCCTATCTCTACGCTGATGATGCCTTCAAGATATTTGTCCTGCCCCGCAGGGGTAAGGTTGGGGGTGAGCACTTGGTCCAAATCTATGTTAGGGACGAGCACCCATTCAGTATCTACCATTTCGAAATATTCGATGTCGATGTCTTTCTGACCACCGGCTTCGCTAGCTTCCGTCCAACCCAAGTCCCCATCTCCATCGGTAAAGGAGAAATTAAGATCGGCCAGGTTATTTCCTTTGGGAATAACCTCTAAGTCCATCACTGCTGGAGTAATAGGAAAAGACGGCTCATCATCACAGGAAGTGGCCGCGAAGACCACAAAGCCCATAACAAAGGATATTTTTACCCATTCCCTCATGTTCCAAAGATACGACTAAGCTTGTTTACGCTTCCATGACGCCATCCTCCATCTTCCAGATCAACGATGAACAGGGATTCAACGCCCTGGCTTTGGAGATATTTCATCATCAAGCCCAAGCCTGTCCGCCCTATGCCTCATTCTTGGCGCATCTTGGTCGCCCTTGTCCACGTCATTATCAAGAAATTCCATGCTTGCCTATCTCTGCCTTCAAATCCCATGAGGTCTACATCGGTTCGCGTTCGCCTGATGTTCTCTTCACTAGCAGCGGGACCACGGGTAGCACTCCTTCGCGTCATGCGGTGAAGGATCTGGCCCTGTATGAGCAAAGCTTTAAGACCCACTTCAGTTGGCGCTATGGCCCCCCTAAAGACTGGTGCATCCTTGCCCTTCTTCCCTCCTATCTTGAACGGGAAGGCTCTTCCTTAATCTATATGGTGGACCATCTTATCAAAGCCAGTTCCCATCCAGATTCAAACTTCTTCCTAAATGAGCATCACGTCTTGGCAGAGACCCTGATGAAGCTCAAATCCCGTGGCCAGAAGACCATGCTCATAGGTGTGAGTTTTGCCCTCTTGGACTTCGTTGACCAATTCTCTATGGACCTACCGGATCTCGTAGTGATGGAGACCGGAGGCATGAAGGGCCGGAAGAAAGAATTGGTGCGCGAGGACCTACATGCCTTGCTTTGCCAAGGATTCAATGTTGCTCAGATACACTCAGAATACGGCATGACCGAGCTACTCTCACAGGCTTATTCCTTAGGAGCCGGGCGTTTTAATACGCCTCCTTGGATGAAGGTCTTGGTGCGAGAAGTGAATGACCCTTTCAGGATGCTTTCAGCTGGTCACAGCGGGGGCCTGAATCTCGTTGACCTGGCTAATGTGAATTCCTGTGCCTTTATTGCCTGTGATGACTTGGGGAAGCTTCATGAGGATGGCAGCTTCGAGGTGTTGGGGCGTTTCGACCATAGCGACATGCGCGGTTGTAGCCTCTTGGTCTGAATCCCGTGGCACCTGTTGATAATCCGATAATACCTCCATGTACCATACCTGAAGGGCGCTTACTTTCGTTGCATGTCAAAGGTTCCATCCATGAATCCCACCTTGAAACGGCTCTTGAAGAACAAGTACGTGCTAGTGATGCTCAGCTTCTTCGTCTACCTCTTGGCCTTGGAGGAAACGGATCTCATCACGCTCACAGGGTATAAGATGAAGGTGCATGAGTTGGAGAATCAGGAGGCCTACTATCTGGACCAATTGGAGCAGACCAAGACGGCCATTACCGAACTCACCACCGATGACGCTGCCTTGGAGCGTTTTGCACGCGAACATCACTTCATGAAGCGCGAGAACGAGGATGTCTTCGTATTCTTGGACAAATAGGCGTCCCTCTCAGGACAACATCCATATTACTCCTAGAAGTATCATCTGCCCGTCCAAAAGGCCTAAGTAGAACCAATTGGCCCTTGGCCTCCTTCCTATATAGATGAGGATCAGTGAAAGGGTATAGACCGTTGATGTCCAAAACATTGACCCACTCGAGATATGATCTTTCTTCATCCCCAAAAGGAGGATGCCCCAACTCAATAGCAAAAGGCCTATCGCAAGGACTGTGGCGCCCTTGCGCCCCATCACCTGAGGTAAGGTGCGCATGCCGGGAGAGTCCAGCCCTTCATCGCGTATGTCAAAAGGAATGGTAATCGCCATGATAAAGGCGAATCGTTCCAAAAGCATGGCAATCTCCCAGGTGCCTATGTCTATTGCGCTCAATCGCATAGGCATCCATATGGTGATAAAGGTCCAGACGCCAGCGATGAGGAAGAGTTTCGCATAAGGCCATTCCCTGAGGGCTATCCTTTGGCCGTGCCTAGGTAAAAAAGGAAAGGTATAGAGCAAGCTGATCAAAGCCATAGGCCAGGCATTCAAAAGGAGCTCGAAAGGCAATTTCAAGGCCATGAGGAAGGAGGCCAACAGACTCACTACAGTGACTAGTGACAGGCCTCTGCGATGTGCAGCCACCCAGGCCATCATCTCGGTACTCAGGGAATAGGTCCGCAGCTTCATCAAGCGCTGTACCGTATACACACAAATCGTGGCCATAAAGACCCAGACACAGAACCATGGGTCAGGCTCTTGGCCTAAGAGTCTGAAGCTCCCTGCGCTCAATACCGCAGCCGCTGTGGCGATGAAGAGATTTGTATAGAGCAGCCATCTCACTATAGCTTCTGTATCCTACGTTTATCTTGGAAGAAGCGGGTCAACAGCTCCGAGGATTCAGTGGCCATCAGTCCGAATTCTAAGAACGTCCGGGGATGCAGCAGCGGTTCCTGGATGCGGCTGAAGCCCCGTTTCTCATCCCTTGCCCCAATGACCACACGGTCCAGCTGCGTCCAATAACTGGCGCCTGCACACATGACACAAGGTTCCAAAGTCACATAGAGCGTGCAGCCTTTGAGGTACTTGCCGCCCAGAAAGTCCGCTGCAGCGGTGAAGGCCAATATCTCCGCATGAGCCGTCACATCCTGCAGACACTCCGTCAGGTTATGGGCCCGGGCGATGATCTGGTTCCTGGCGACAATGACGGCTCCCACAGGCACCTCGCCTTCCTCGTAGGCTTTCTGTGCCTCCATGAAGGCTTGTTTCATGTAATGCTCGTCTGTATGTGCGTTCAACATGGAATTGGAATAATCGCTGATCAAAGGTATTGTTCTCCAAGTTCTATCTTCATCCCATGACACGCCATACTCTGTTGATCGAGCTCATTCTGCTTCTAATGCTGTCTCCTTTGGGAGCTCAAGACTACAGCACCGAGGTGGGTGTTTTTCTGGTCGATGACTTCGTATCCTATCCCGACCGTCCCATTGGTATTGGAGCAGGGCTACAGGTCAGGCGTCTTATAGGTGCAGAGACGAGTAGCCCAATAGCTACGGGAGTTTATGTTCTGACCGCTCAAAGCTCCACTGATTTCCCCTTGATCCAGAACCGTGGATTCACACTGAGAGATGCAGTACAGCGCTATCTGGAAATGGGTTTCCTCTTCGGAAAGTATATCTACCTGGCCAATGGAATGACGATAGAGGGGAATGGGTATGCGGCAGTCCGTTTTGGCAAGACCTACACTGGAGAAGAACGAGTGACACTCATCTCTGGCGAGACCTTGACCACCTTGCGGACAGAGCGGGTAGGCGAAGTCCTCTTGGAATATGGGGTGGACCTGAGGGTGGATTATCCTACGAATCCGGCATGCGACCAGGGACTGAGTCTCTTCGTGCATCAGAACCTTCGCTCCCTGGGTGGAGAGGTGGATTATGAGAGCCCCCTTTTCGGCATTGGCTATTATTGGCGTCCCGGACCAGTGGAATAGGCCCCGTCAGACCACGATATTCACGATTCGCTTGGGCACCACTATGACCTTTTTGGGCGCCTTACCCTCCAAGTATTTTGCCGCGGCCTCCGAGTTCATCACAGCCTCCTCTACTTCCTTGGGGCTCAGGTCGGCTGACAGAGACATTTTGAAGCGCATCTTTCCGTTGAAGGAGACCGGATACTCAAAGCTGTCCTCATTGATATAGCCTGACTCGAAGATGGGCCAGGTCGCCTTGGTGACAGAGCCCTCCTTGCCTAGTACCTTCTGCCATAGCTCCTCGGCCAGGTGTGGCGCATAAGGCGCCAAGAGGATAGTGAAGGGCTCTAAGATGGTCCTGGAGGTGCATTTCTGTTCTGTTAGCTCATTCACGCAGATCATCATGGCTGAGACCGGTGTATTGAAGGCATAACGCTCCAGGTCTTCTGTAATCTTCTTTATGGTCTTGTGCAGTGTTCTGAGTGAATCTGCGCTCGGCTTGATGTCCTCAGCTCCTTCGAAAAGACGGCAGACCTTTCTCAAGAAATTATGCACTCCGCTAATGCCATTGGTATCCCATGGTTTATGCTGCTCGATAGGCCCGAGGAACATCTCGTAGCAACGCAAGGTGTCCGCACCGTACTCATCACAGAGTTCATCTGGGTTGATAACATTGAACTTGGACTTGGACATCTTTTCGACTTCGGTTCCACAGACGTACTTGCCTCCTTCCAGTTCGAAAAGGGCCTTGGCAAATTCTGGGCGCCATTTCTTGAATCCTTCGATATCCAGAATGTCATTTTGTACCAAACTCACATCGGCATGAAGCTCTGCCACGTCCCGTCCATTGATCAGTCCTTTTGAGACGAACACTCCACTCTCCTTCAGGCGATAGACCATGCTCGATCGTCCCTGGATCATCCCCTGATTGATCATCTTCTTAAAAGGTTCATCGAAATGGATAAGGCCGCGGTCGTGAAGCATCTTGCACCAGAAACGGCTGTAAAGCAAGTGGCCTGTGGCATGCTCTGCTCCTCCCATATAGAGGTCCACCTGACCCCAGTAATCGCTCTTCTCCATGGCGCAGAACTCCTTTTTATTCTCAGGGTCCATGTAGCGGAGGAAATACCAACTGCTTCCGGCCCAACCAGGCATGGTATTATAGTCCATGTGCTCACCATGGAAGACCTTCCAATCCTCCTTCTTGGCCCTTGCCAATGGGGGCTCTCCTTCCTCGGTGGGCAGGTATTGGTCCACGGGAGGTAGTTCCACAAGATCCTCAGGCACAAGCTTGGCCAATCCATTCTCGTAGTACACTGGGAAAGGCTCTCCCCAATAGCGCTGACGGCTGAAGACCGCATCTCTCAGTCTGAAATTCACCTTGCCCCAACCGATGCGCTTCTTCTCCACTTCTTGGATGACCACAGGCATGGCCTTGTAGGCATCCATGCCATTCAGGAAGCTGGAATTGATGAGTTTGGCTGATTTATCGGTACAAGCCTCCTTGGAGACATCTCGCCCATCGAAAATTGGTTTGATGTGGAGCTTGTTCTTGAAATGCAGGGCGAACGCGTGATCCCTTTCGTCCCCAGCGGGAACCGCCATGACAGCCCCTGTCCCATATCCGGCCAGCACATAATCCGCTATCCAAATGGGTAACCGTTCCCCACTGAACGGGTGCACGGCATAGGCCCCAATAAAACAACCCGTGATGTCCTTCACATTCGCTTGACGGTCCCGCTCACTTTTGAGTGCAGCTTTCAATTTATAGGCTGCGACCTCCATTTGCTGATGTTCCGTGGTGATCTTCTCAACCAATGGGTTCTCTGGTGCAAGGACCAGGAAACTCACTCCGAAAATAGTGTCTGGTCGGGTGGTGAAAACCTGTATGACCTCAGTTTCATCCTCTACCTGGAAGCGTACCATGGCCCCTTCACTCCGGCCGATCCAGTTGCGCTGCTGCTCCTTGATGGCCTCGCTCCAGTCTACCTTTTCCAATCCATCCAAAAGACGGTCGGCATAAGCCGTGATGCGCATCATCCATTGCTTCATCCGTTTCTGGACCACAGGATGTCCTCCGCGTTCGGAGAGCCCGTCCTTCACTTCATCATTGGCCAAGACCGTCCCAAGGGCAGGGCACCAATTCACCATGGCATCACTGAGGTAGGTCAATCTGAAGAAGGACAGGATATACCATTGCTGTTCCTTATTCAGGGAGGTCCAATCGGTATCTGTGAACTCTCCAACGAAGAACTCACCAAAAGGCAGATTGTAGGCCTTTTTGTCCACCGACTCATACCAATCCGAATCGATGGCCGCTTTTACGCCATACGTCCCATTATCCTCGAACTTGGCAATCAAGGTCTCGATGGGTTCGGCTCTATCTGTCTCCTTGTTATACCACGAATCAAAGATGCGTTTGAAGATCCATTGGGTCCATCTGTAATAATCCGGGTCTGAGGTGCGGACCTCTCGGTCCCAATCGTAGGAGAAGCCGATGCGATCCAATTGCTCGCGGTAGCGAGCGATGTTCTTTTCAGTCGTCAATGCCGGGTGTTGTCCGGTCTGAATGGCATATTGCTCTGCCGGCAATCCGAAGGAATCATAGCCCATCGGATGAAGGACATTCAATCCCTTATGGCGTTTGTATCTGGCGAATATATCAGAGGCGATGTAGCCCAGGGGGTGGCCAACATGAAGACCTGCTCCACTAGGATATGGGAACATGTCAAGGACATAGAATTTCTCCTTGGTCGGATCCTCTTTTACTTTATAGGTACTCTTGGCTCTCCAGTCAGATTGCCAGTCAGATTCGATTCTCTTGAAATCGTATTGCATGTCGGTATGCGCGTTTTGAAGGGGACGAAGTTAGGGCTTTGCAGCATCCTTCAAGGCTTTGAACCCTCTCGACATGCGCATGTACAGGAGCAACCACAGGGCAGCGTGACCCAGCATTGCGTAGTTTTGCACACCCAAGGAAGAAGATGAACAACTTATTCCACTGATTAACAATGGGTTAACAATGTTCCACGTGAAACATCAGCATGTTAGACCAGTATGACATCATCGTAGTTGGCGGAGGCCATGCCGGGAACGAAGCGGCTGCAGCCGCGGCCAACCTCGGCTCCTCGGTGCTTATGGTGACCATGAACATGGGAACCATCGGGCAGATGTCCTGCAATCCAGCCATGGGAGGTGTGGCCAAGGGTCAGATCGTAAGGGAAATAGATGCCCTAGGAGGGTACTCCGGAATTGTCTCCGATCACTCGGCCATCCAATTCCGCATGCTCAACCTGAGCAAGGGTCCTGCCATGTGGAGCCCCCGTACCCAGAACGACCGTCTCCTTTTCGCCAATGAATGGCGCCTTATGTTAGAGCGCACGCCAGGTGTTGATTTCTGGCAGGACATGGTCTCTGAGCTTTTGGTCGAAGGCGACACTGTGTGTGGTGTCCGCACTCAGATGGGAATGGAGATCCGATCCAAGGCTGTGGTCCTTACCAATGGGACCTTCCTCAATGGGCTCATCCATTTAGGGGAGAAGAACTTTGGAGGAGGACGAGCGGCTGAACGGGCCGCCACCGGCATCACAGAACAACTCATCGCCCTAGGCTTTGAATCGGGCCGCATGAAGACTGGGACCCCACCTAGAGTAGATGGCCGCTCTCTTGATTACTCTGTAATGGAAGAACAGAAGGGTGATGAGAACCCAAGAAAATTCTCCTTTCTACCCGAGGTCAAGGCTCTTGAGACACAAAGAAGTTGTCACATCACGTACACGAATCCAGTCGTCCATGACCTCTTGAGAGAGGGCTTCGACCGCTCACCCATGTTCAACGGAAGCATACAAAGCATCGGTCCGCGATACTGTCCTTCCATAGAAGATAAGATCAATCGATTCGCAGAGCGCGAGCGGCATCAGATCTTTGTTGAACCAGAAGGATGGGATACCATAGAGGTCTACGTCAATGGATTCTCTACAAGTCTTCCGGAGGATGTCCAGCTCAAAGCCATGAGGCAGATTCCAGGATTCGAGAAAGCCAAGATGTTCCGTCCCGGCTACGCGATTGAGTACGACTTCTTCCCTCCTACCCAATTGAAAGCTAGTCTGGAGACCAAGAAGCTTAGAGGCCTTTTCTTCGCGGGCCAGATCAATGGCACCACAGGCTATGAAGAAGCCGCCTGTCAAGGCTTGATGGCCGGCATCAATGCGCACCTGGCCATCCATGAAAAAGAACCATTTATCCTTGAGCGGGATGAAGCCTATATCGGAGTACTTATCGATGATCTGGTGACCAAAGGCACCGAAGAGCCTTATCGCATGTTCACCTCCAGGGCAGAGTACCGTATCCTTCTCAGGCAGGATAATGCTGACCTCCGCCTGACAGAAAAGGGCTATACCTTGGGTTTGGCATCAGCCTCCAGAATGTCCCGTTTGGACCAAAAAATTAACCGCATGGATGCGGTAAGTTCTTACCTCAAGGGTGAGAGTATCGCCCCGGAGGAGGTGAACACCTATTTGGAAGAACACGGCTCTGCTCCCATTTCTCAGAAAATCAAGATGCACAGCATTCTCAGTCGTCCGAATATAACTTTACAGAGCTGGATGGTCCATGACGAGAAACGATCGGACGCCATACTTGAACTATCCCATGGCGATCAAGAGGCAATGGAAGAAGCGGAGATACTCGTTAAATACCAAGGCTATATCTCCAAAGAGCGAGACCTCGCTGAACGTATGAACAGCCTGGATCTAGTTCCATTGCCTGCTTTGGATTTCAGGTCTATCAGCTCCCTGAGCTCCGAAGCAAGGGAGAAACTGACCAAGGTCAAACCAAGGAATCTAGGACAGGCCTCCCGCATCAGCGGGGTCTCACCGAGTGACATCTCCATACTCATGGTCCACATCGGTCGATGATGTTCCACGTGGAACACCCCCAGTTATGAATTGTCCAAATTGCACATCATCAGACTTTCGTCATCACATGACCGTGGTGGACCATTTTCTAAGTCAAGAAGAATTCGAGCTCTTGAAGTGTGCCTCCTGCGGGCTCATCAAGACCCATCCTTGTCCCTCACCTGAACACCTTCCTGACTACTATAAAAGCGAGGAATATCTTTCCCATGGAGCCGATAAGAAGGGCTTATTCGCCTCACTCTATCGATTGGCCAAATCCTTTAACATTGGCAATAAGGTCGGTCTTTTTCGTTCGCTTATTCCTGCGGGACATATCCTGGACTTTGGTTGCGGAACCGGGGATCTCATCTCTCACGCCAGCGCCTCAGGATATACGGTGCGGGGGGCAGAGCCCAGTCAAGCGGCCATTTCCCATGCCCCAGCTGATGTCATGGACCTCATCGTTTCGCCCGATCAGGAATTGACGTCCCCGCGTCAGTATGATATCATTTCTATGTTTCATGTACTCGAACACGTAGAAGATCCAAAAACCTTAGTGACCTCGCTGCGCAACAAATTGAATCCAAAAGGTTATCTGATCATTGCCGTTCCCAATTTCACCTCGTTCGATGCCGAACACTATGGAGCCGACTGGGCCGATTGGGACGTACCCAGACACCTTTGGCTTTATTCGCCAGATCAAATGATTCCGTTCATAGAGCAGATAGGCTTCCACCACACCGATGCTCAACCCATGTGGTTCGATGCCTTCTATGTCGCCTTATTGAGTGAACGCTATCGCTCGGGTTCCTCTCTTATGGGACTCTTTTGGGCAGCCCTGTCCAATCTAAAGGCACTCACGAACAAGAAAAGGGTCTGCTCGTCTCAGGTCTATGTCTTTAGGGCCAAATAAGACTGTTTTCGTGCCGTCTGAGCGCCTTTCTAGCCAAACTGGACCAGCATCCCGTTCAAGGTGGATTCTTCGCTCTGGAGCCCTGTTTATATCTAGTTGGTTTTCAGTGCATTAGATTCGATCCGCCTGTTTCTAGGGCCTCATTGGCACTTTAGGACCCTTTTTGGCTCTATCCTTCGATCGATGGCACTGATCCCCTACCTTTGCGCCCGCAACAGAAGATTATCTCCCTCATGGCAAAAGTCGACATCAACAAAACGCTCAAAGCACTTCATCTTAAAAAGAACAATTACGGAGTCTCCACTGGACAAAAGCACTTTGGTTCGGGCGTACCCATCACCTCTTACAGTCCTGTGGACGGGTCGGCCATCGCTACGGTGAGCACAAGCACTTTGGCGGATTTCAACAAGGTCCTCAAGTCCTCACAGAGCGCGTTCTTGACTTGGCGCAATATGCCTGCACCCAAGCGAGGTGAGATCGTACGTCAATATGGTGAGAAGCTCCGCAAGTACAAGCAACCTCTAGGGGAGCTGGTGACCTACGAGATGGGTAAATCACTTCAGGAGGGTCTTGGTGAAGTCCAAGAGATGATCGACATCTGTGATTTCGCTGTAGGCTTATCCCGTCAACTTTATGGCCTCACCATGCATTCTGAACGCCCTGAACACCGCATGTATGAGCAATACCACCCCCTCGGAGTTGTCGGTATCATCTCTGCATTCAATTTCCCTGTAGCCGTATGGAATTGGAACACCGCTCTTGCATGGGTGTGTGGAGACGTGTGCATCTGGAAGCCATCGGAAAAGGCACCGCTCTGCTCTATTGCCTGCCAGAACATCTGGGCCGAAGTCGCCAAGGAGAATAAACTTCCCGAAGGGATTTCCAATGTCATCAATGGTGATTATAAGGTTGGTCAGATGATGACGACCAACAAGCACATTCCTCTGATAAGCGCTACTGGATCTACTCGCATGGGCAAGGTTGTCGGTGCCGCGGTGGCCGAACGTCTGGGACGATCTCTTTTAGAGCTGGGTGGAAACAATGCCATTATCATCACGCCCGATGCGGACTTGGATATGACCATCATCGGTGCGGTATTCGGAGCTGTGGGAACATGCGGTCAGCGATGTACTTCGACTCGGAGACTCATTGTTCATGCGAGCCTCGTTGACAAATTGGGCAAGCGCTTGAAAAAAGCGTACAGCCAACTCACCATTGGCAATCCATTGGATGAGAAGAACCACGTTGGTCCATTGATCGACTCTCAAGCTGTAGACGCATATCTCAATGCATTGAGGGCTGTAAAGGAGCAGGGAGGGAAATTCATTGTCCCTGGTGGGCACATCGAGGGGTGCTATGTCAAACCCGCTATTGCCTTGGTGAATAATGACATGGATATTGTGCAGCGCGAGACGTTTGCGCCAATCCTCTATGTCATTCCTTACCATGATCTGGACGAAGCCATTGCCATTCAGAATGATGTACCCCAAGGGCTGTCTTCCGCCATTATGACAACCAATATGAGGGAGGCTGAGCGCTTTCTTTCGGCCTCTGGTTCGGACTGTGGTATCGCCAATGTGAACATCGGCACCTCGGGTGCTGAGATCGGAGGGGCATTCGGTGGTGAGAAGGAGACTGGAGGTGGAAGGGAATCTGGATCTGATGCCTGGAAAGTCTACATGAGACGGCAGACCAACACCATCAATTATAGCACCTCACTTCCTTTGGCCCAAGGCATCAAATTCGACATTTGAGTCTTTAGTTATATTTAAACCCTATGCGGATTACTCTTTTCAGCTGGGTATTGTGCCTTGGTATTCTGGCGTGCTCACCTGGTTCAAGGACTGAAGTCAAGATACCTCTGGGTGAAATCCAAGAAGGGCCTTGGCTATTGACTTTGCAATTGAATGACAGTGTGGCCCTTCCCGTGAACCTGGAGATGGTCAATGACACCAGCGTGGTCTTCATCAATGGTGGGGAACGGTTGACCGCCACCGTCCGCTTCCTATCTCAAGACAGTTTACACATCATCATGCCCTACTACGAAACTGGTTTTCAAGCTCGGATAGGGCAGGGGGGAAACCGTCTTGACGGCCGTTGGTATAACTATGCGAAGGAGGATTATTTCATTCCTTTCTCGGCTCAGAGCGGTTTGACAGACAGGTTTTGCAGTGATGCATCGGAGACGGAGATATCACACAATCGCTATGAAATTCATTTCAGTCCTGAGAGTGTGGACCACTATCCAGCACTTGGGCTCTTTAAAGTTGAGCCTTCTGGTGTGGTCTTGGGCACTTTTGCCACTGAAACCGGGGACTACCGATTCTTGCAGGGTGGTGTCTGTGAAGGCCGCCTACAGCTCTCTTGTTTTAATGGTTCCCATGCCTTTCTTTTCAATGCAAACCTGTCCGGAGACAGTCTCATCGATGGGCAATTCTATTCGGGCAACCATTGGAATGAACCTTGGCAAGGTCGGGTGAATCCCAATTACGAGCTACGTGATCCATATACTCTCACCGAGGTCATAGACACCTCAGCGCTCGGTCTGACACGTTTCATCATGGAAAATGGGTCGAATCTCACATTGAACGAAGTCAGGACTCCCGGGGAGGTGAGCATCATTCAGATCATGGGCTCATGGTGTCCCAATTGCTTGGATGAATCCCGTTTCTTCAAATCGCTCTATGAGGAATACCACTCAATGGGGCTAAGTATCCTTCCCTTGTCCTTTGAATCATCAGCCGAAGTGGGTCCAGCCTATGCCGCCATCCACAAACTGGAACGTGACCTGGACTTACCCTTTCCTATCTACCTGGGAGGATCTCGAAAGAAGTCATCCGCTTCCGAGGCGATCCCCGCCCTCAACCATGTGATGTCCTTTCCTACCACCATCTTCATTGATAGACAGGGCAAGGTGAGGCAGGTGCATACCGGGTTCTATGGTCCCAGCACAGGCGCCTATTATGACCGGTACATGGAAATGGCACATGCCCTGATAAGGACCATGTTGTCTGAGTCTTGAATCAAGGGTTCACAATCGGCCGTTCAGGTCTATTGGCCAATTCCCAGGCCGTATGGAAAACAAGCTTGGTAATGCGCTCCAACTTCTCGAACATGATCTTATCCACTGTATCCCCAGGCTGATGGTAATCCTCATGCACTCCTGAGAAATAAAAGACCGATGGCACTCCGTTCTTAGCAAAATTGTAATGATCCGATCGATAATAGAAGCGGTTAGGGTCCTCCTCAGCATTGAAGGTATAATCCAATTCCAACCCACAATAGTTCTTGTTCATCGCCTCACCTATATCATGGAGGTCCTGACTGATACGATCCGCACCGATGATATAGACATAGTTCTCATTTCCTTCATGCTGTTCGTCTACCCGTCCTATCATGTCGATATTCAGATCCGCCACAGTATTCTCTAAGGGAAATACCGGGTTCTCAACATAATATTGTGATCCCAACAATCCTTTTTCCTCACCAGACACATTCACTATGAGCACACTTCTTTGTGGGCCATGTCCTTCAGCTTTTGCTGCAGCAAAAGCCTCAGCTATTTCCAGTGTAGCAACTGTTCCCGAACCATCATCGTCCGCTCCATTATAGACCTCTTCTCCGTCCACACCGATATGGTCATAGTGTGCCGTGATGACCACTAATTCTTCTCTCTTCTCTTTTCCCTCGATATATCCCATGACATTACTCGAGGTAAGTCTGCTCTCTTTACGTTTGAAGACAATCTCAGCCTGTGATGTACCCTGATTGATTGGTTTCCGTTTTCTTAACGCCTTCATTCCCTTTTTCCAAGACTTCACACCCAGCATTGATTGCCCCATGGCCAAAGAGGCGTGAATCACCGGCATAGCTCCTTTTACCTCTTCCTTGTCTTTGGCCAAACTCATGGTCTTATGGGAGAAATAGCCCTCCACTCGCTTTTTCCGTTTATCGTAATCCTCATAGAGAATGACAACGGCCGCAGCTCCATTCTTCTCTAAAAGGAGCTTTTTCTTTTCTCCATCGGTGGTCCAGGCACTTGCCTCCTTAGTACCAGACAGGAGATAATTCCCTTGGTCATCCATTGGTTCCCCAGAAAGGATAATCACTATCCTGTCCTTGACACTAGGCAAATCCACATCTCTATACCCCTCCTCATCAATTCCATAACCAGCAAAGATCAACGGGGAAGTGATAGTCCTATCATCGGTAGCTGGATAATAATAGAAGTCCTTCAAGAAGGTATACTCATTTCCATTCGCATTCACTTCAACCCTGCTCGGATCATTCAGATAAAGATCGAATTCCTGAGTGTAGCTTCCATTCACCTCAGGCAGTCCCATCTGTTGATACTGTGCAATAAGATAGGCCTCACATTTCCTTTGTCCATCGTAACCAGTCTCCCTTCCTTCATAATCATCAGCAGCAATGATATGCAGGTGTTCATTGAGTTCATTAGCGGTGATGGTCGATGCATAATGAATTGCCGTGCTATCAATCTGAGCCTGTAGCGCTATGGACCAAAAACACAGACCAATTGCACTTGTCCTTATCTTTTTCATGGGAGGTCGATTTTATTTACTCTTTTCTCATGTCTTCCCCCTTCGAAGCTCGCATCTAAGAAGGCTTTCAAAATGTCTACCGCCATTTCCTCAGAAATGAATCGCGCTGGCAGAGAAAGTATATTCGCATCGTTGTGCGTTCTCGCCAAGGTGGCCAGTTCTGGAGTCCAAGCAATTGCCGCCCTTACTCCTTCATGTTTGTTTGCGGCCATATTCACACCGTTGGCCGAACCGCAGATGAGGATTCCCAGAGGGGCTGTGTGGTTATGCACCTCTTCTGCTACTTTGTGCGCATAATCCGGATAATCTGCGCGTTCATCGCTGAACGTCCCTTCATCCAGCACCTCATATCCCCATTGCTCGAGTGTCTTTTTCAAATCCTCTTTCAACCCAAAGCCCGCATGGTCAGCTCCTATCAATATGCGTTTCTTATCCACAATCTTTTTCGTTTTTGTTAACGGTGTTCCTCATATGATTCTTTAACTACTTCACTTACAAGAGGATAAAATTCGTGCTTTTACCCGATCAACGTGTTAGATCCATAGATAGATCGTTAACAGGAAATGATATTCCGAGCCAGCATTGTTCATATTACCTTCTCCATACACATTATTCCCTTCATGACGGCCTGATAATTTCATTGAATTCATCACAAAGCATGCACATCGTTTGACTCAATTTTCTCATCATTTACGATGGCTATTTATCCTCGTAGGAATTATTCACATCTTTGTTGATAACGTCATTTATCCCTGTCCTCCTGATGTTCTGCGCTATGAAAACCCTGTTCATATATTCTCTTAAGAACTAAAAACAAAATTAATTGGTCTGATTGATGAGAGGGATGTTCACAGATCTAACGCCTATACTATAACAACAATAACTCTTTTAAATCTATTACTATATATAGTATGTATTCACTCCTTCTCAGGGCTAGCCTGATACCACTCATTCTTATCACCTTCGTCCAGCTTTCAGCACAAGATAGCCTGGAAGCAAAAACATTCATCTATGACAATGGGCAGATTTCAAGTGAGGGGTATTTCAAAAACGGCCAACCGGAAGGGTATTGGAAAACCTACTATCCAGATGGCAGGCTGAAAAGTGAAGGTAACCGAAGAGACTTCCTACTGGACAGTGTCTGGAAATTCTATTCGGAAGAGGGACAGTTGAAGGAACTCATCACCTACAAAACTGGAAAGAAGAATGGCCTAAGCCTGAGGTATCAGGAGGATGAACTAAAAAGCTCGTGTGACTATGTGGAGGATTTGAGAGAGGGTTTATGTCTCTATTATGTGAACGGAGTTCTAGAAAGAGAAGTGCCCTACACTAAGGATAAGGAGGAAGGAAAGGGCTATGGATTCACCAGAGCAGGTGAGATAAACGCCTTCCAATTTTACAAGGATGGATTTTTGAGACGAAGTGAACGGATGAATGAGAGGGATAAGTTGGGAAGGAAACAAGGCTTATGGAGAACTTTCTATGAGGATAGAAACATTCATACAGAAGGAACGTACGTGGATGATGAGAAGAACGGATTGTTCAAGGAATACGACCGGAAAGGTGAGTTGATTCTCCTGGAAAAATATAGAAATGGCCTCTTGGTAACAGATGCCGAAGAGACGACTGTAGTAGATATAAGGAATGAGTACTACCAAGATGGAAGAGTGCGGGGCTCGGGAAGTTATAAAAACGGGAAGAAGCACGGTGTGCATAGGGAATATGATGAAAATGGGGTGGTTGTTTCAGCTATTGTCTATGATGAAGGGAGAGAAATAGGGACAGGACTGATTGGAGTGAACGGCAAGATAGAAGGACCATGGACAAGCTTCCATGAGAATGGAACGGTGAAAGAGAAGGGAGAATATACTGAAGGGAGTAGGTCAGGAAAATGGGAATTCTATAATAAAGAAGGAACACTCATACAGAAGGGAAACTATAAGAAAGGTAAGCCAGACGGGCTATGGAAATGGTATTATGAGAACGGCAGTCTTAGGAGGGAAGAAAGTTACCTGAGAGGAAGGGAAGATGGAGAAAGTGAGGAATTCGATGAAGAGGGAGAGTTATTGTCGAAAGGTAAATTCATTGATGGACTGAAGGAGGGTCGCTGGGAATACCATATTGGTGACCACAATGTGATTGGGACCTATACACAAGGAGAAAAAGATGGCTTATGGACGGGAATCTACGAAAATGGAAAGAAGCAGTTCAAAGGAGCGTTCGTGAGAGGATTCGAAAAAGGTAAGCATAGATATTACTACGATTCAGGACAACTCAAGCAGGATGGAAGGTATACCTCAGGCAGGAAGGATGGAGAATGGAAGCTTCTGGATGAAGAAGGAGAAATAATCATACGCATTAGCTATGAGCAAGGGATAGAGCGCAGACTCGAAGGAGTGAAAATCATACCAACATTCGAAGAATTGGGTATTGACTAAGAGGGGAAGAATGAAAGGAAAAGAGCAGGAAAGTATTCTTCCATATTGGTTCATGAGCGCTGACCTAGATACACTGTTTTACGCTAATGAATTGGCTAAAAAGGAGAGCTCAGATCTCATGGAAATATGTAGAAATGAGAAGGCAGATATCCTCATACATCTTAAGGCTAATGGCTTATTTGTTCGGAGCGGTGAGCCACAACTCATCTTCTCTGAGCACAGGGAAAAAGTAATGGTGCAATCGATCACGGTGGAGAGAACGCTTGCTATTGGGGCGCTTGAAGAAGAACGGTCGGCAAAGATGAAGATCAAAGAGGACCTGGACTTACATAGCGCAAAGCTGAACGCTATTTTCGATAGTACGGCACTCTTCATATGGACAATGGATGGAGAAACGCGAATCCACTCGTTCAATAAGCGGTTCCGCGAGCAGATGGGGGCTTGGTTCTTTCGAGATGTGGATAAAGGCGATTACTTGTTCACAGAGCCCGTTGAGAGGAATCAGGAATCATGGAAGACCTTGATAGAGAGGATCAGTGAATGTTTGAATGGAAAGAAGCAGCACCTGGAACTCATGGTTTTCACAGACTTGCTGGAGGAGGAATGGATAGAGATATTTCTAGACCCAATAACGCATCCGGTGAATGGGCTGGTGAAGGAGATTTCATGCATGGCTTTCGTGGTGACTGAACGGAGACGAATACGAGAAGAGGTTACAAAGTCTCTGAAAGAGAAAGAGACCTTACTCAAAGAGGTTCACCATAGGGTGAAGAACAACTTGCAACTCATATCAAGCATCATGAGCCTTCAGTCCAGCTACGTCAAAGAAGAAGGGGCGTTGGATATACTCACAGAATGTCAGAATCGGATACGGTCCATGAGCTACATCCATGATAGTTTGTACCTCAACAAGAACTTGGATAGCATAGACCTGCAACACTACATCAGCGGTTTATGTGGAAATCTCATACAGAGCTATAGCATCAATCCAGAGAAAATAGAATTACATCTCACGATTGATGACATACAACTCTCTTTGGACCAGGCTATACCCTGTGGCCTCATTGTGAATGAGCTGGTCAGCAATGCCCTGAAGTATGCTTTCCCAGATGGAAAGAACGGAGCACTGGAAATCCTCTTCAAACAAAAAGATGAACGTCTGGCCCTGATTATATCGGATAATGGTGTCGGTATGGGTGAACATATACGATTGGAGGACATGCAATCGTTAGGTCTCCAATTGGTCTTTAAATTAATTGAACAATTGGACGGAGCTGTGGAATACAGTAGCCATAGAGGGACTAAATATTTGATTACATTCGAAAGACTGAAAAGCAGAGAATTATGGCCATAACGAACGTACTGGTAGTTGAGGATGAGAAGATTGTGAACAAGGATATTCAGCTTAGCCTGAAGAAGTTGGGCTATAACGTTGTGGGTTCGGCTGATAACGGGGCAGATGCCATACGAGAGGCCTTGGAAAAGAAACCGGATATCGTTCTTATGGACATCATGTTGAAAGGCACCATGAATGGCATAGAGGCAGCAAGCGAAATCAGGGAGAAGATGAACATTCCCGTTGTCTATCTAACAGCCTATACGGATGAGAGCACGCTTGAGCGCGCTAAGAAGACTGAGCCACACGGGTATATCATCAAGCCCTTCAAGGAAGTGGACCTCCATACGACTATCGAGATGGCCATTTATAAGCACTCAAAGGAAATGGAGCTTTTAAAAGAGCGCGATATGCTCTACAACATCGTAGAGGGATCCAAGGAGGAGCAGGATCTCATCTTCGTGAAGAGCAATTCAAGGCTGGTCAAGCTGAAAGTGTCAGATATCTATTTCGTAGAGGCCTTGAAGGATTATGTCGTCATCAACACGTT
Organism: Bacteroidota bacterium; assembly: GCA_027621335.1. Lineage (GTDB taxonomy): Bacteria > Bacteroidota > Bacteroidia > Flavobacteriales_D > JABDKJ01 > JABDLZ01. The sequence continues at coordinate 2,150 of JAQCAN010000005.1, read as the reverse complement.
GGATAAAAGGTATACTATCCACAGTACGATGAAGGACATACAAGCTAAGCTACGCGGTGACAAGTTCATGCGCATCCATCGCTCGTATATCATCAACACGGACCGCATAGCAGCCATAGAGCAACCAAATGTGATCTTGGAGAACGACAAGAAAGTCATCCCCATCGGAGGATCCTATAAGGATGAACTTGCTGAGCGAATCAACTTGATGTAAAGACGAATCAATCGACCAGGACGAAATCGATCTGGCGCTTGAGTGCGTCTGCAGAGACCACACGTACTTTCACCGCATCCCCTAATCTGAAAACCTCTTTGTGGCGTGAGCCGCGAATGGTATTGTCCTTCTGATGATAGCTGTACTGGTCATCATCCATACTTCGTAAAGAGACCATACCCTCACAGTAATTCTCGTCCAACATGACGAACATCCCGAAGGAGGTCAATCCAGAGACACGTCCAATGAATTGTTTACCAACATGCGTGCTCAGGAACAAGGCCTGCATGTACTTGGCGGATGCGCGCTCGGCTTCTACTGCCTTGCGTTCCATCAGTGAAGAGTGGGCTGCTAGAACGGAAATACGCTCAGAAGTCATGCCTTGATGCTTGTTTATCATGGCCCATATCTGGCGATGGGCGATGACGTCAGGATACCGCCTGATCGGAGAGGTGAAGTGGGAGTAGTCCTCAAAGGCCAAGCCGTAGTGACCGATGTTCTCGGCACCATAGTCAGCCTTGGCCATGGAGCGGATGACCATTTGCTGGACCAAGGCTTCTTCAGGATGACCGACCGCTTCGCTCAATAGTTGTTTGATCTCCGTTCGGGCATCTTGAGCCATGGGATTGAACTTCAATCCAAGTCCGTTCACAAAACCCTTCAGATTGATGAGTTTTTCCATATTGGGCAGGTCATGGTTCCTGTAAATGAAAGGTGGCAGAGGTTTATGCTCCTTGATGAATCTCGCGACCTGTTGATTTGCACTCAGCATGAATTCTTCCACGAGCTGATTGGCCTCTTTCATCACCTTCTGGAACACCTCTACTGGCATGCCGGTTTCATCGTAGCGGAAACGGACCTCAGAACTACTGAAATCGAATGAACCATGATCCATTCGCTTGGACCGCAAGACTCTAGCAATGGAGTTGAGATGGTTGATTTCCTCTTGCAGGTCGCCTTCCTGGGTCTCGATCCTCTCTTGTGCCTCCTCATAGGAGAACCTGCGATTGCTATGGATAATGGTGCGCCCCACCCAGTACTCACTGATATTCCCTTGGTCATTCATGTGGAACACCACGGAAAAGCAGAGCTTATCTTCCAAGGGTCGTAAGGAGCAAAGCCCGTTGCTGAGCACTTCAGGAAGCATGGGAATGACCCTGTCGGCCAAGTAGACCGAAGTGGCGCGTTGTGAGGCTTCTTGATCCAAAAGAGAACCCTCTTTGACATAATGGCTGACATCTGCAATATGCACCCCGATTTCCCAGAGATTGGTAGGCAACCTCTGTAACGAGATGGCATCATCGAAGTCCTTTGCGTCCGCAGGATCGATAGTGAACGTGCATACATCCCTCATGTCCCTGCGGCCCTCCATATCCTTTGCTGACATCTTCAGGGGAATCCGATCAGCCTCGGCCTGAATCTTTTCTGGAAAGGCATCAGGTAAACCGAACTCGACAAGGATGGACTTCATCTCTGTATCAGGAAGTCCTGGTTTACCTATCACCTGGACCACTTCTCCGAAGGGCGAGGAGGCTGTTTCTGGCCAGTCTGAAATGCGGACCGCCACCTTATCGCCATTCTTGGATCCGTTCAAGCGGTCCTTTGATATGAATACATCCACATGCATGAAGGGGTCATCAGGATGGAGGAAGGCATAGGATTCTGAGATTTCGATGATGCCTGCGTAGAGGCGCTCCTCTCTGAAGACCACCTTCTGGATGTGTGCCTTCTCTTCCCTACCTTTCTTGACAATCTGTGCCAAGACCCTGTCACCGTTCAGAAAGTTCACCGAGTTCTTGTCGCTGATGACCACATCTTCCGCCAATCCCTCTGAGCAAAAGAAGGCCTTTCCTCTGCGAGAGATATCCACTAGGCCCTCCACAAGATCGCTGACTCTATCGGCCAATCGATACTTGCCTTTTTCCACCTTGATAAG
>JAQCAN010000199.1 GCA_027621335.1 Bacteroidota bacterium | reverse complement strand
ACGTCCGGCTCCTACTGGTTGCCCAGTTAGGATGTGAGCCGGATGAAGGATGACGACTTGGCGGCTGTCAGGAACAAGGAGATCGGTTTCGTCTTCCAGACCTTCAATCTGCTGCCACGCTATACGGCCTTGGAGAACGTGGCCATGCCCCTCATCTATGCGCAGATGCCCAAGAAAGAGAGAACAGAGCGGGCCAAAGAGGTCCTGAATATGGTGGGTCTTGGAGACCGCATGGACCACCGTCCCAATGAGCTGTCAGGTGGTCAACGCCAGCGCGTAGCTGTAGCTAGAGCCTTAGTGAATAAGCCTTCCATCATCCTCGCTGACGAGCCTACAGGGAATCTTGATTCGAAGACCTCATATGAGATCATGGCCTTGTTCAACGACATCCACCAGCGGGGGAATACCATCATTCTGGTGACCCATGAGGAGGACATTGCACGGCATGCGCATCGCATCGTTCGTCTTAGGGATGGAGTGGTGGAGACTGATGAACGCAACTTGAATCCCATCACTTTCAGCGCATGAAGATCTATACCAAGACAGGAGATAAAGGAGAGACCTCGTTGGTAGGAGGCACTCGGGTATCCAAGACACATGTGAGGATAGAAGCCTATGGAACAGTCGATGAATTAAACGCATGGATCGGTCGACTAAGGGATCATGGGGAGACGAGCCTTTGGAAGGACCGGATCATCACAGTACAAGACCGCTTGTTCACTATAGGGTCCAATCTGGCCCTGGAGACTCCTGGGAAATTCAATATCCCTCTGCTGCACGAAGATGACATCACGGACCTGGAGTCCTGGATGGACGAGATGGATGTGGGGCTTCCGGCCATGCGCAATTTCGTTCTCCCCGGTGGCCATCCTGTGGTCTCAGATTGTCATATCACCAGAACGGTTTGCAGAAGGGCTGAACGACAGGTCTTGAGAATGGCAGAGGAGATAGATGTGGACGCGCTCATAGTGACCTATTTGAATCGTCTATCCGACCTTTTGTTCGTCTTGGCGCGCAAATTGACCTTCGATGGAGGCTTCGAAGAGATGCCTTGGCAACCCAAAAAGGCTTGACGCGCCTTTAACATCTTGATATATTGCATGTTAAGCGCCTTGAAAAAAAACCTTCAAAGGCATAACAAAAAATATACTTTTGCGTCAAATTCCGAAGGGATTTAATTTATCACCATATGTATTGGACATTAGAATTGGCTTCCTATCTGGAAGATGCACCTTGGCCGGCAACCAAGGATGAGTTGATCGACTTCGCGCTGAGGACGGCTGCCCCCCTTGAAGTCGTAGAGAATCTTCAAGAAATCGAGGATGAAGGGGAATTACTGGAGACCATTGAAGATATCTGGCCGGATTATCCTTCAAAAGAGGATTTCTTCTTCAATGAGGATGAATATTGATAAGACGTGTCCTTACATGATGAATTGACATGGCCCCGCTAGTTCGGGGCTTTCTTTTTATAACGCCCTTGTATCTTTGTATCCCTCTCTGACTAATTGGCAGAGGAGCACACTTCGGAGGGTTTTTTGACCACGTGCTCGTACAATCTAGATTTAAGTGATGATAGGTAACATAACAAGCTCCCTCAAGAAGCTCTTCGGAGACAAATCCACCAGGGACATGAAGGCTATACAACCTTTGGTCGATAAGACCAACGAGGTATTCCACACTTTGGCTTCATTGACCAATGATGAGATCAGGGAAAGAACGACAGGACTTAAGAAGACTATAGAGGATAGGCTATCAGCTGACCGAGTGCGAGTGGAGGAACTCAAGGCGAAGGCTGAAAGCGATGAAGCTTCCATCAATGAGAAGGAAGAATTCTACAAGGAAGTGGATGATCTCGTGAAGAAGATCGACAATGACCTGGAGGAGGTTCTTATGGAGATTCTTCCTGAAGCCTTTGCTATCGTCAAGGATACTGCCAGGCGTTTCACGGAGAACCCTACACTGACGGTGACTGCTATGCAGTATGATCGTGATCTAGCTGCAGCACATGACCATATCACCATAGAAGGAGACAAAGCGGTCTGGCAGAATACTTGGATAGCAGGAGGTTCTCCCGTCACATGGGACATGGTGCATTATGACGTTCAGCTCATCGGAGGAATCGTTCTCCACCAAGGTAAGATCGCAGAGATGCAAACGGGAGAGGGTAAGACCTTGGTGGCTACGCTTCCAGTCTTCTTGAATGCCTTGGCTGGCCAAGGGGTGCATTTGGTGACGGTGAACAACTACTTGGCTAAACGTGATGCCGAATGGATGGGCCCCATCTTCCAATTCCATGGTCTTTCCATCGATGTGATCGATAAGCATCAGCCTAACTCACCAGAGCGGAGGAAGGCCTATAAGGCGGATATCACCTACGGAACGAACAATGAATTCGGTTTCGATTACCTAAGGGATAACATGACCAGTGACCCTGAAAGTCTGGTCCAGCGAAAACACCATTATGCCATCGTGGATGAGGTGGATTCGGTATTGATCGATGATGCCCGAACCCCATTGATCATCTCAGGCCCTACCCCGAAAGGCGACCTGCACGAGTTCAACGAACTCAAGCCTAAAGTACAGTCCTTATACAATGCCCAAAAGGCATTGGTCAACACCTACTTGGCCGATGCCAAGAAACGCCTGAATGGACTTGAGGAAGGTACTGCCTCTAAGGAGGACATCAAAGAAGGAGGTCTGGCCTTGTTCAGAGCCTATAGGGGACTTCCTAGGAATAAGGCCTTGATCAAATTCCTGTCGGAGCCTGGTATCAAGCAGCAGATGTTGAAGACGGAATCCTTCTACATGCAGGATCAGAGCAAGGAGATGTATAAGGCCGATGACCCCCTATTCTTCACTATCGATGAGAAGAACAATGGCATAGAGCTGACCGAGAAAGGTGTGGATCTGATCTCAGGAAAAGATGACCCTACATTTTTCATCCTTCCAGATGTCGGGGCGCGTATCGCGGAGATCGACAATTCCGAAGCTGACGAAGACCAGAAACTGGCAACCAAGGATGAGCTCATGAGAGACTTCGGGGTGAAGTCCGAACGTATCCACACCATCAACCAGCTGCTAAAGGCCTATACCCTCTTCGAGATAGACGTGGAGTATGTGGTCATGGATAATAAGGTGAAGATCGTGGATGAGCAGACAGGTCGTATCATGGAGGGCAGGCGCTACAGCGATGGATTGCATCAGGCGATAGAGTCCAAGGAGAACGTGAAGATCGAGGCGGCCACCCAGACCTATGCCACAGTGACGCTACAGAACTTCTTCCGCATGTACCATAAGCTGGCTGGGATGACTGGGACAGCAGAAACAGAAGCAGGGGAGCTATGGGACATCTACAAATTGGATGTGGTCGTGATTCCTCCGAACCGTATCGTTCAGCGAGATGATAGAGAAGATTTGGTCTACAAGACGGCCAGAGAGAAATTCAAGGCCATCATTGATGAGGTGGTTGAATTGAGCAACCAGGGCCGCCCCGTGCTCGTTGGAACCACATCGGTCGAAGTCTCAGAGTTGTTGAGTAAGATGCTCAGCATGAAGAAGATAGACCATAACGTATTGAACGCGAAGCTTCACCAGAGAGAGGCGGAGATCGTGGCGCAAGCGGGACATGCAGGGCGAGTGACCATAGCCACCAATATGGCCGGACGTGGTACAGACATCAAGCTCAGCCCTGAAGTGAAAGCAGCTGGTGGCCTGGCCATCATCGGTACGGAACGTCACGACTCCAGACGAGTGGATAGGCAGCTCAGAGGACGAGCTGGACGACAAGGGGACCCTGGAAGCTCACAATTCTTCGTCTCCTTGGAGGACAACCTCATGCGACTGTTCGGGTCTGACAGGATCGCTAGGATGATGGATCGCTTGGGAATTGAGGAAGGAGAGGTCATCCAGCACTCGATGATCACAAAGTCCATTGAGCGGGCCCAAAAGAAGGTGGAGGAGAACAACTTCGGGATACGTAAGCGATTATTGGAGTACGATGACGTGATGAACACCCAGCGGGAAGTGATCTACCGCAAGCGCAGAAATGCCTTGTTCGGAGAGCGCATGTCCTTGGAGATCGCGAGCATGTTCAATGAGTTGATCGAAGGTGCCGCCCAGACCTATCATGAGGAAAGGGACTATGAGGGATTCAAACTGGAGCTTTATCGGACCTTTGCCATGAACAGTCCTCTGAGCAAACAAGAGTTCGATGCTGCCTCTGCAGAAGAGGTCGCGGATAGGGTCTATGAGGCGTCAAGCAAACAGTATGCGCAGAAGTCTGAACTTTTGGCACGTATGGTTCTGCCGGTTGTGACGGACGTCTATGAAAATCAGAGCGAGAAGTATAAGAACATCGTAGTACCCTTCACAGATGGAATACGCACGCTCAATGTAGTCGCCAACCTTCAGAAGGCTTATGACACCAAAGGCAAGGAGCTAGCCAGAGAGGTCGAGAAAGGGGTGGTCCTAGGTATGATCGATAATGAGTGGAAGGAGCATCTGAGGGAAATGGATGACCTGAGACAGAGTGTACAGAATGCCCGATATGAGCAGAAAGACCCTCTTTTGATCTATAAATTGGAGTCCTTCGACCTCTTCAAACAGATGATCCAGAAGGTCAATGGAGAAGTATGTTCCTTCCTTATCAAAGCGGGACTTCCTCAACAGAATAGACAGGGGACTCAAGTGAGGACCACTGATAGCACTCGGAGGGGAGAGGATAACTTGTCCAATACCCAGACCTCTAAGACAGAGATTCCTGAGTACACTTCGGGTGGACGCAGTGATTCTG
>JAQCAN010000198.1 GCA_027621335.1 Bacteroidota bacterium | reverse complement strand
CCCATCATCCGGATGGTAGATGCGTGCGATGCCGTAGTTCTGGAGGTCTTTGATCTCCTCAGGGAGAATGGTTCCACCACCACCACCGAAGATCTTGATGTTGCTTCGGCCCCTTTCCTTGAGCAGGTCGTACATGTACTTGAAGTACTCGTTGTGGCCCCCTTGATAGCTGGTCATGGCAATCGCATTGGCATCCTCCTGGATGGCACATTCCACCACTTCCTGCACAGAACGGTCATGCCCCAAGTGAATCACCTCCGCACCGGTGGACTGAATGATCCTACGCATGATATTGATTGCGGCATCATGTCCATCGAAGAGGCTGGCAGCCGTGACGATGCGGACTTTGTTCTTGGGTTTATAGGGGGACTGATCTTCCATGTGAGAGCTGAATTCCTTGCCCCGTAAAGGTAGGGCTAATGGGTCAATTCTCGCTATTCAAGCCTGTTTCAAACCTTGAAGCTCTTCTCATGAGGCATGTGCTTGGACCTCACATCCAACTCTCCTCACTCACCTCCACCTTGTAGAGGTAATAGTTATGGAGTTCTTTGACCAAGGACTCAGGCATGAATCGCATGGTGAGACTTCCTCCAGCGGTGTAGAGAGTAAGATGTGCGGTGCCTCGTCTGGCTTGGAAGATGGACTGTCTGTAGGTCATGGACTGGATCTTATAGACTTTGATCAATGACCTGTCCGTTGACAACCACCCTTTACGATATTGGATGAGCGAGCCGTTGGTGCTCAAGGAGATGGTGCTCACAAACTTCCTGACCCATAGAATCGCAATGAGTGCATAGAGCGCGTAGGCCAATGCGACTTTCCAATCCTCCAGCAAAAGAAATGCAATCCCAAAAGGTAGGAGTCCTATGACCAAAGCCCAGGTGCTCATGTATACCCAGGAGAACGGATGAGGTGAGTACGCATGGAGCGGTTCCTCCATTTCGGGGCCATAGATGGCCTGTTCCAGAGCCTGGGTCTGATCGGTGTAGCAAGCTGGTATCTCCACATTTAGTTCACTGGGTTGTGCTCCGCTTCGCCCTTGGCGGATGAGGACTGACTCGAAGCCTGGGATTCGCCTCAGGTAATTCCCCTGCCAGCGCATGATCTGGATCTTATTCAAGGGGATGGTGAATTCATTGCGCTTGATCAATCCCGAACTGACCTGGATGGTCTTTGGACCTAGGGTCGCCTTCAGTCCGAAATGGCGGATCACCGTGCGCACTAATGAGATCATTACGGAGATCGCCAAGAAGGTCAATATCATAAATGCGATGAGGGTCATCCCGAATTCGATGCTCGATACGGCCTGTTCTACTTCCTCAGGGCTGTAGTCCAGGTTCACATCCAAATAATCCCTGATGACATCCTCGAATTGAACCAAGTATCCCCAGACCACAGCGAAGGCAATCAAACCACTTCTCAAATGATTCTGTGTGAGCCCGACCACCAAGAGCTTGGGGATGGTCAATTCGACCAAAGTCTTCCTAGGGGCCTGTGGTGCAACTTCTCCCTCCAAGCTCTGGTTCTTTACCTCCTCATTGCTCCCTTCCAATAAGGCCTGAAGTGCCAATGCATCCTCCCGTTTCAATGCGGATATCTTGAGCTCTTCTTGACCTGATCCTGCCGTATCAATGCGCACTCCTGTCAGTTGAATCACCTGCTGGAGAAGATTCTGACTGAGATGCACCGTCTGTATGCGATCCAATGGGATGCTCAATCGTTCCCTTCGGAATACTCCTTTTTCAAGGATGAGTTCATCGCCTGCGATGTAGAACTTGAAGCGCAGGTATTGGAAGACGGTATAGACCGCCATGATCAAGGTACCGAATAGGACGATATTGGTGACACTGAAGATTCCCCAATCCGAATAGACCGAGGCGAAAACCAGCCCCGCCAAGATGCGGACCATGTTCCTCAGGTTCTGCCCAAAAAGGATGATGACCCCTAATGGGTCTTGCCTACGCGGCACTGAGAAAGGACTCTCAGACATGCTGAGCGGTCTTCTCAGTGAGCCAAGCCTTCAGACGCTCTGCGGTCTCGGTCTCCAAGCCATGGATGGATAGATCAGAGGCCGACCCACCTGCCGTGAAGATTTTCAAAGTGGAGAGTTTCATCGCTCTGCCCAGAGGTCCTTGGGACACCTCGCTATGCTGAATGCGATTATATGGAACTGTGGTCACTTCCCTAAAGAGGATGCCGCTGCGATAGCTGATGTCTTGTTCTCTTACGAGATAACCACGCAATGGAAATGACTTGAATTCAAAGAATAATCTCAGCAGAAGTAAGATGGACGTGGCGATGAGTCCTGGAACTGGGTCTCCGGTCATCCAAAGCAAAGTAACCCCCACGCCAAGAACTAGAAAGAGGATACTCAGTGAAATGAGCCGCTGCCTCAAATAGCGTTTCGGGTGGCCATTGAAGGGTTCTTTGAAGACATCAGGCAGGTCTTCAGGGCGTATCTGAAGGTTCTCATATAGCATGGCTTGAAGGTAATTCTTCTTACCTGTCAGACCTACATGCATTGCATATGAAAGAGGCGGACTTAATCTAAATGATAGACAAGTCCTAATTGAACCCCATAGACCATAGCGGAGTGGTCCACCTGATAGAAATCAGACTGTTGTCTTGGAATCGATCGGAACGTAGGTCTCAGTCTCAACTCAAACGAGTCATCGACCATTTTCCCAAAGAAGGGACTGACCTGATAGGTGATCTGATCAGTGGCAAAAGGGGCCATACCATCAACAAAAGAAGCAACGGTTCCGTCCCCATTCAAGGAACGTCCTTGTTGATTCAAACTCTTGGTCCAAGCCGCCCCTATATCGATTCCCACCATACTGCGCTTGAATACTTTTTCAAATCCCAGGGAAATGGGAACAGAAATGAAGGTGTAATCATTATAGTTCAGCAGGGTCCTTGTCTCAATCGCCTCTTGTTCAATCGTGCCGTAGATAGGTGTCGGGGTGCTGGTAGGACTTGGGAAGAATCCGATCAACTGGTCTTCAAGTTGTACGGAGGTGTTTCTCTCTGTCACCCGGTCAAAGCGCGTTCTGAATTGGTCGACCATGATTCCCGTGGTCAGCCTCAATCCCCTGATGGATGTCCAGTTGATTTCTATAGCATAGGATGTTCCTACATCCTTCTTTGTGGTCTTCTGCAGTTCCGCTCCGATCGTGTTCGAATCGGATCCTGGACCAAATTGTTCTTCGATCACATTGGTCCCTACCCATAGTGAGATCTCAGACGGCCATCCCTTCTTTGGTGCTCCGCGATATTGCAACTTGGGAATGTCAATGAGGGTAAACCTCAACTGCTTTTCGGGTTTCAGAAGGAGTAGTGAGTTCAGAGAAGACATGCGTCTCAATTCACTTGCTTTTTCCTCTGACGGTTCAAAGAGTCCTTTTCCTTCTGTTGGTGAAATTTCCTTTGTTTGTGACTGTTGGAAGGGACTCGCGTTCGCATTCGTCTCATAAACCAAACTCTCATTCTCAGAGAATTTAGCCGGAGCCTCTGATGGGTTCTCCTTTTTCATGTTAACGGAAACCTCGGGGCTATCCGTGGAACCCCGCATTTGGATGGATTCGGATTCATTTGCGGAGTGAATTTCTGCGATAGTTTTGCCCTCTGCTAAAGAGCTCTGTGCATTTTTGGAAGCATCAGCTTTAGTCTGTCTAGTTCCTTGCGACTTGCCTTCAGTAGATCGTTCGCTGTCATCTTGATCTCTTTGTTGATCTGGTCTGCCGATTAGAGTGGATTCTATTTGAACGTCCTGGGCAGATAGCGTCTCATCCTCTCTGTTCGCATCTAGATCTGACATCACTCCCATTTCATCCACCTCAACGCGTTCCATTGAACTTCCCTCCTGAGTTATGTTCGACTCATCACCAAAGGCGAAATAACCCAAGGTCCCAACGGATAGCAGAAGGAGGACTCCTATAAGCCATCGGCTCATTTGGAAAGCTCCAGTTCCTGAGGTCGCATCCAATTCTGAAGCCACCGAGTCCCACAATGCTTGGGAGTCAATACCCTCGGACCCCTTATGCTCACCTAGCCTATCCTTTATGTCTTTCTCTATTCCACTCATTGCTGTATCTGCTAGCTCGTTCGTTTTACTATTTCTATGGCTTCTCCCTCCTCTGTGATCCTGCTGGCCACCCACTTCCTTGCCCTAGTCAGTCGTTGCCTTGAGAGACTCTCGTGGATCCCAAGAAGTTCTGAGATCTCTCTATGGGAGCACCCATCTATGATGTTCAAGTTGAAAACCTCAAAGTACTCCCTCGGCATCTTTTTCAACACATCGATGAGATCCTCATTGCTTAGTCTGTCCAGCACGCAAGGGATGTGACTATCTTCCCATTCCACCTCATCATAGCCGTTCATTTCCAAGGTGGGCAATCGCTTGTTCAACTTGATGGAACAGTTGATGGTGATCCGTACGGCCCATGTCTTGAACTCGGATCTGGAGTCATCATAGGACGCAATGAACCTGAATAGATTGATGAAGGACTCTTGGAGCGCATCGTTCACATCTTCCTCATTGATCAAATACCTTCTGCAAACGACCGCCAGATAGGGCAGCAGAAGCTCATAAAGCTGCTTTTGTGCAGCCCTTTCCTGATTCTTACAGGCCAGGATGAGATTCTGTTCAATGTGCATTTACAACTATTCTAAGCTCTTTCTCCCATTAGAATGAAGGAAACAGGAGCACTGATCAAGCACTCCTGTCCCCAGCTTCATGTGATTGGATCATTCACATTCACAATCCAAGTTGATATTACCCGCCTGGCCCAAGGATGTCAAAC
>JAQCAN010000197.1 GCA_027621335.1 Bacteroidota bacterium | reverse complement strand
CATGCTCAGAACCTTCAGCGAAAGTGACGTCAAAGGCTTCCCAAGGATTCTCCTCAAGTTGCTTGTGACCTAAACTGAGTCTGCGATTCTCTGAATCCACTTCCAAAACGATAACGTCCATCTCATCACCTACATTGCAGAATTCAGATGGGTGCTTGATGCGCTTCTGCCAGCTGAGGTCCGAGATGTGGACCAATCCATCAACACCTTCCTCAAGCTCCACGAACACACCGAAATGGGTGAAGTTCCTGACTTTAGCCGTGTGTTTTGAATCCACTGGATACTTCAGTTCGATATCCTTCCATGGATCTTGCATGAGCTGCTTCATGCCTAATGACATCTTGCGCTCTTCCTTATCCAAGGTAAGGATCTCACACTCCACTGTGTCACCCACATTCAAGAAGTCCTGTGCGCTTCTCAAGTGCTGTGACCAGCTCATTTCAGAAACGTGCAAGAGTCCTTCGATACCCGGCTGAATCTCTATAAAGGCACCATAATCGGCAATAACTACCACAGCCCCTTTCACTTTATCTCCTACCTTGATATTCTCATCAAGACCATCCCAAGGGTGGGAAGTAAGTTGTTTGATACCCAAGGCGATCCTCTTCTTCTCGTTATCGAAGTCCAAGATGACCACATTGATCTTCTCATCCAGCTTTACAACTTCTTCAGGGTGATTGATTCTACCCCATGAGAGATCGGTGATATGGACCAGACCGTCTACACCTCCAAGGTCTACGAATACACCATAACTAGTGATATTCTTGATCACACCTTCAAGGACTTGCCCCTTTTCAAGGCCGCTGATGATCTGCTTCTTCTGCTCTTCGATCTCAGCTTCGATCAAGGCCTTGTGTGAAACGACCACGTTCTTGAATTCCTGGTTGATCTTGACCACCTTGAATTGCATGTTCTTCCCAACGTAGACATCATAGTCACGTATGGGTTTCACATCGATCTGTGACCCTGGCAAGAAGGCCTCGATACCGAAAACATCGGCAATGAGTCCACCTTTGGTCCTGCACTTCACAAAACCGGTAATGATCTCTTCTGTCTCCATGGCCAGATTCACGCGATCCCATGCACCATGCAAGCGGGCAAGACGGTGAGAGAGCACCAACTGACCATTCTTATCTTCAGCACTTTCAACGTAGACATCTACGCCATCACCGACTTTCAAGTCGGGGTTGTACCTGAATTCGTTCAAAGAGATGACTCCTTCGGACTTATATCCGATGTTGACCACCACTTCTTTTTTAGTCAAGGCCACGACCTTTCCCTGCATCACCTCCAATTCATTGATAGAATTGAGGGTGTCATTGTACTTCTCCTCCATCGCCACAACATCTGACTCGGAGTAATGACTTTGACCGTGCTCATAGACATCCCAGTCGAAATCGGCTGGAGGAGTCATTGGCTTGGATACGTAAGGAGCTTTCTCAGCGACTACACCCTCTGCTGGGGCCTCGGTGTCTTCAGATTCAGTGCTGCTCTTAGGTGTTGATTGGACGTCCTGTTCGGTCGTCTCTGTGGAATGGGTTTGAGCTCCATTCTCTTCAGGAGCAAGGTCCTGATTTTCGTCTGCCATGTTCATTAGGCATTTATGTATTTGTATTCCATCGGTGAGCACAGACCTCGGTGATGGAAGATGTTAGTTATAGGGGTGTCTGCAACCCTTTCCTTTTTGGAGGTGCAAAAGTAGAGATTTTATCAACACAAAACCCTAACACTAAGGTTGATGAAGAAATAATAGCTGCTATCAGAACCTTAATGCGCCCATTCTGTCTTAAAGGACAATTGATAGACTGGCTTAAAAAAGGATACGACCCCCAAGGGAGTCGTATCCAAACCAACCAACTATTCAACTAGAATCGTCAAGCAGCAAGTGCTCATTAGTGCGATTCTTACTTGTACATGCAAAGTGACGTATAAAGTCACTTCAATTCCAAAAATATTATCAGAAATCTTGTACTCCTATGTTAACATCTTGTTAACTTTCTGTACTGCAATTACTTGAGATGATAATATTTCCCTCACCCTGTTAGATTGGATTCTCTGGCTTCTGATCAGTTCCTCAGATAAGGTGACTGGATGCGATTTGTAGGGATGATGCAGCGACCCTCCTGATCCTTGATCATCATATAGAATTCCCTGCACATATAATTCACCGAGTGGTCCAGTACCTTTCCTTCCAAGTGCTTCTCCCAAGCCTTGAGCGCCATTTTCTTCACCACCCTCCAGGAATAGGTATTGAACCCTTGTGGTCTTGAGAAAGAATCGATATGTCGTTTTGCTTCTGCGAGTGTCATGGTGTGTTCATTTTTCCGTTACAGGAACAAAACACCACATGCAGAACGTAATCTATTTACGGACATCAAAAAAGGCCAAGAAGAAAATCAAAATAATTCGTCCTGAAGCCGTTCGGATATCAGCCCATCGCTTTCTCATAGCGCTCCCGAAGTGCATTCAATCTCTGAATCACTTCCGATCTCAATTGAACTGGAGCTAATACAGTGAGGTGAGGCGACCATGATAGTAGTTCATTCACGAGGTCATGATTCACCACCAAGTATAACTCCAGCACTTCACCATCAGGTTCTGAACGGACCCATTTCAAGCTGCTATGAATAGGTCGCGAAAGGAAATATTTAGCCTCCAAGGCATCTATCTTGAGAATGATCTTCTCCGGAATCCCGCCTGTATGGTTGATGCCGAAAGTGTCCTTGTAGTATCCTGATGCATTGAAATCAGGCCCAATGAAAAAGGTCTCTTCATGAATGATCTCCTCCATCCTATCCAGACCGAAGGTCTTCACCTTATCGGCTTCCACGTCCCTGGCGATAAGGTACCAACGCAACCTGAACTGTTTGAGCAGGAAGGGTTCCAGAAGGTACCACTTGGTCGGCTTTCCTTCTTGAAAGAACGTGTATCTCACCTTGACCTGGTTCTTCTCCCTGATGGCTTTAAGCAGATTGATCAGGTGGCGTTCCCCAGTTCCTTTGTGGGAGTCTTCAAAAAGCATGTGTTCCCTGTACTCTTCGCTCATGGTCGTACCGCTCAGGGAGACGTGCTCCTTCAACTTGGCCAGAACATGTTCAAAAGCAGTGAAAACAGGAACGTCTTTGAACTGATAAAGGGTCTGTGCTGCGAACAACAAGGCTTCCATATCCTCTTCCCTCAAGGGCACCTTCTTTATGGTGTACCCTTCCTCACTGTAGTAGTACCCTTTCTGGTATTTGTCAAAGGCAATGGGCGCCTCATATCCTAGAGCGGAGTCGAAACGCATGGCATTCAGGTCCTTCTCTATGGTTGAGATGGAGACTCTCGCATTCTGACTGCCATAGAGCCTATCCTCACACGCTTCCCTGAGTTGCTCCTTATTTGGGAATGGTCTGCCCTTGTTCGTCAGGCACTCATCAATGACGCGATAGCGTATGAGGGCATATTTATTTGCTGGCATGTATTAGGACTCTTTCTTATGATGGCCTCACAAAATAGAGAAATGATAGACTGATTGACCGAGTATAGTCATCAAGGAATCAACAAGCACTAAGGAATTGGTTCAATTGAAAAAGCCCCGCGAATGCGGGGCTTTCAACATTTTTTTGGCGGAGAGTGAGGGATTCGAACCCCCGGACCCGTGAAGGTCAATAGTTTTCAAGACTACCGCGATCGACCACTCTGCCAACTCTCCGCTGCAAAAATAGATTTATTGACCTTGCAGCAAACCATTTTTCTTTTTTTTGGAGCAACTGTTGATGTACCTTTGAAAAAAGGCTCGCTATTTTGCGTCACATTGCTCTCATATCGCTGCTACTAGGAGGTATTTGGCTCAATGCACAAAACCTCACTTCTTACTTCGACCACAAGGTATTCCAAGTTCCAGATCAAGGCATCCTTTTGGAGACCTATGTGGATATAGTAGGTCCATCGGCTGTATTCATCCCCAAGAGCGATTCAACATTGCAAGCCAATATAGAAGTGGAAATGGTCATCAAAGAAGGGTCCAAGACCATCGACTCTTCTCGGGAGATCGTCCTAAGTCCATTAACCTTACCAGGGTACTCTCCGAATTTTATGTACATCAACAGATTTCTTCTGCCAAAAGGGAACTATACCTTGGAACTGACGATGAAGGACCTTAACTCCGACCTCCCGGCCATATCCACTGTGAGAAACTTGGATTTGGACCGCGCCACAAAGGACTGTCGTTTCTCTGATATCGAGTTGATAGCAGGATTCAGACAGGCCGGTGCCGACTCCAAGTTGGCAAAAAGTGGTTTGGAATTCATCCCTTATTTGAGCAACCTCTATGATCGCTCCTTCAGTGAAATCATTTTTTATGTCGAATTGTACAACATCGATCATGAGCTAGGAGATGATGTCCCTTTCTTGTTCAAATATGCCATCGTGGACGCTAACACTGAAATCCCTTGGTCTGAATGTGAAGTGTTCAAGAGGAAGAAGACTGCTCAGGTCATCACTGAATTAGGTCGCATAAACATCAGTACGCTTCCATCAGGTCTTTTTGACTTGGTAGTAGAAGCCCGAAACAGGGAAGATGAACTCATCTCCAAAGAACGGATCAGGATTGTCAGAGAAAGTGATGTTGTCAGGGAATATACTGACGAGGAGATCGACCTAACCTTCGTTGGTGATCTCAACGATAAGGACAGCCTCATTGCCTTCATTGAGTGCTTGACGCCTATTGCCGGTGAAAGAGAGCGAGCAATCATAGATTATCAGGTCAAAGGATTCACCCTTCTAGAATGCAAATCCTTCTTTTATTCCTTTTGGGAAAACCGGTCTCTTGCG
>JAQCAN010000196.1 GCA_027621335.1 Bacteroidota bacterium | reverse complement strand
GTCCTCATGCTCCTGTTTCACATAAGGACGCGCTTGTTGGGTTTCCACAAGCTCTCGTACCTTGAATATGTCACAAGGGTCATATTCATAGGACAAGGCCAATGGTCTGATTTTAAGCTCTATAAAACCTTGTTTCACCCCTTGGCGAGAGCTCAAACCTATCATTTTCAGTAAACCCTGCTGGGTACGGTCATTGCCATCCTTGGCACGTCCCTCGCGCTGTGAGATCCATATACCCACACCATTGGAGATGGTCTCACGCATATAGTTGCTCACCTTTAAGGAGGTCTCGTATAGTTCTCTCCTATTCACTCCTCTCTGTACCGTGAAGTTCTTATTCAGTTTAGTCAAATGCCTTACCGTAGGGTTGGTTAGAAGATTGCTGCCGATGGCCGTTTCAGTGGTCTCAAGCTTGTGTTCCAATAACAGGATGTTCATCAAAGCAGAATCCAGGATGATGTCCCGATGATTGGAGATGAAGAGATGTCCTGATCCATTCAAGTTCTCAAAGCCATCGTAGGTAAGCTCCGTGATAGTCTTATCGATCATGAGCCTTATCGCTGGAGACGCAATGTGCTTTTGGAAATCATGGACCGTTCTGATGCCATGACAGAGGGAGATGATTTCATCTTTCGACATTTCCGGATAGACGATCTTCATCACTTTCAGGAAGGAGTAGGCCTCCAGGAGAGCCCGTACCGCTTGTGGAACCTCGTGGTCCCTATAAGGAGCGATATCCGAGTAGTCCAACACTCTATTCATTATGCGCTGCATAGCTTATCATCAGAGTCAAAAGAACGAAATTCTGACCAAGCAGTGTTAAGCCTTATTTTCAGGGCATACATAAATCCTAATAGATGAAGTTTTCACCTGGACCTGTATTCCTTTGTCTTTTGCCTGTAGTCTTTTCTTGCCTATCCTGTCAACATAGGTCGGAGAAGGAGTTGAGACATGATATCTTCTTGGCTGAACAGAACAACCATTTCAGGGATTCTGAGCATAGTCCTTTGAATGAAGAGGATCTGAAGGATTTCAAATCCATCAACTATTACCCCTATGACCCTGCCTATTGCGTTGAGGCGCAATGGCGACTGACTCCTGATACGGAGCCTTTTCACATGAGTACCACTACGGATCGTAGTCCGCTCTATAGGAAGTTTGGGGAGCTGTACTTCGAGCTAGATGCTCGGGAACTGGTCCTAGAGGCTTATCAGAGCATTGAATTGATGGAAGAGGATGGATTTGAGGATTACCTCTTTGTGCCTTTCAACGACCTCACAAATGGTCTGACAAGCTATGGAGGGGGCCGTTACATCGACATTGACATCCCAGACTCTAATTGGGTCGACTTTGATTTCAACAACAGCTATCACCCATACTGTGCCTATAATTACAAGTATTCATGCCCAATACCGCCTGACCCAAATGTTCTGGACGTAGCTATTGAAGCAGGAGTGAGATCTGGATTGAATGGGGAGATAGATTCTCTTCAAGAAGAAGAGCACTGACTTCACTTGGTCTCTTCATTCCAGACCCGCTCTGTTATCGAGGTCCCATTCTTGAAATAGAATACTCCACCCCACGGTTGCTTGACCTTGCGATATTCATTGCCTAGGCCTTCTTTGACGACTACTCGCTGAACGACTTCTTTATTGCCCTCCATAAATGTCGTCTCTGTGATGCCGGCTTTGTATTCTGCTGCCAGGCGTTCTTGCAGCTTTTTATCCTCTTTGACCATGTCGGTCTTCACCTTTTCGGCTTCTTTGACCGGCAGGTCTTTATTAGAGTCTACTTTTTTCTCACTTGGGCTGACCTCAGGCTTCACCTCCTTGGTTGATTCTTCATTGGTTTTTTCGACCTTGGTCACTCGGCTCTCTGTTTCCTCCTTGACCTCAGCACCCTCTCCCTCGAAGATAACGAGGCCCTCTGCATCGCGCTTCACTTCATTTTTAAGAGGCTCTATCTCAGGATCTTTTTCCTTAGGGGGCGGTGGAGTCCCTTGCCTTACTTTGGCCATTTCTTTCTCATACATGATCGCCACCCACTCATCGGCTGTCAGTTGAGGAGTCTGAGGCTCGGGCTGGGCTTCTGATTCTGTTTCCTTTTCAGGTTCGGGTTCGACATGTAAGGTCATCGCGAGTTTGACATCTTCTATCATCACTGGAGGATAGACGTTGAGTGGGCGCTTCGCCTCTGCTTCAGAGAAGGCTTCGATGGCTTCTTCAAATTGCTGAGACTCGAAGTGCGACATACCTCTTGACATGAGGTCTTGGAAGACCTGGTCTGTTTCTGAGGCCAATTCTTCCTCTTGGGCCATTCTCGTCTTCTCACGGGCGGGAAGGGTGGCGAATCCAGTTTGGGCCACCATGGTCCAAGGAAGAGCGCTCAATAGAGCAAGGCTAAGGAAGGGTATCGTTCTCATATGGGCTCATTATGGGCAATATCTGTGCCTAATGCTCAAAAATACACTACACTTCCTGCCAAGTTCACCTAAGCGCTATGGTTTAATGTCGGGCGATGAGTTCATAAGTCAGGTTTTCATAGACAGGGATGCGCAATCTATCCATACCAGCTGCGGTTTCGTGGGCCTTAATGGAACTTAGGTCGAATCCTGTGGAAAGATTATAATTCTCCAATAAGATCCTACGTCTTAATATTGATGAGAATCAACAAACTAAAAAGAACTTACAGATGAAAAAGTCAATGATCATAGGACTGGGGATGGTAGCCATCTTGAGTTCCTGCGCCAATGAGGAATTGGAACGCCTCAAAGCTGAGAATGCAGAGCTTGAAAAAGCTATGGAGCAGCGTGATGATAGTGTATATGACCTAACTGAGGGTCTGGCAGCTATCCAAGGGAGCCTGCGGGATATAACCATGAGGGAGAAATTGCTCTCTGGCACAGTAGCTGGTGCATCAGAGATGGGCGAATCACCCAAGGAGCAAATGCTAAGGGACATCGTTCTTGTGGATGAGCTCATCAAGAAGAATCAGCAGAAGATCGATGAGCTTCAGGCCAAGATGAAGAAGTCAGATGGTAAGGTCTACGAGTTCGAGCGATTAGTAGCTAATCTTAAGATGGACCTTCTCGCCAAAGAACAGAACATTGCTGATTTCAAGGAACGGCTCATCGCCATGGAATCCAGCTATGCTGACCTCTTTGACGAATTCCAAGCCCAACGTATGGTGAGCACCATACAGGATGCTGCTCTGCATAAGGTCTGGTTCGCCTACGGTACCAAGCAAGAACTACAAGAGATGAATGTCATTGAGAAGGAAGGTGGCGTTCTGGGTGTTGGTGCCACCTATCAGTTGAAAGATGATTTCAACAAGGAGTACTTCACTGAGATGGACGACCGCACGTTGAATAGAATTCCGTTGCAATCCGAGAAAGTGAGTGTGATTTCCACCCATCCCCAGGGAAGCTATGAACTCCATATGGATGGAAAGGTCTATACGGAACTCATCATCACCGATCCAGGTGAATTTTGGTCAGGGAGTAAGTATCTGGCTATGTTGGTCGAATAAAGTTTAAAAAAAGGGCCTCATCGAGGCCCTTTTTTCAATCTCCGGATCATCTCTTTTCAGGATCGGCTTTCTTCAGTGTGGCAGCTTCCTTGACAGGGGCTTCCTTCATGTTCTCCTCTGACTTCGGAGTCACGTTGGACTGCTTCATCTGCTTGTACTTGGCCATCTGCTCATCACTGAGGATGTCCAACATCTGCTTGTTACGTTGATCGACTAACATCCTTTGCTCTTTGGATGTCTGGTCCATCTTTGCGCTCCAAGCTGCTTTTTCTTCAGCAGTTTTAGGCTCTTGATTCTCGGTGCGATCCATGCGCAACTTGGCCATCTCTTCTTGATTGGCTTTCATCTTCATCTCAGTCTCAGAATAGATGCTCTTCAATTGAGCCTCCTGCTTCTCATTAAGCTCCAAGTTCTTGACATATCTCATGACCTCTGGATTCTCCTTTGTCATCATTTTCTCTTGTGCTGAAAGCGACACAGAGGTGATGACAAAAGCCATTAAGGCAAGGGATTGAATGAATTTTTTCATGGTGTGATTTTTTGTAGACGGTGAATATATCAAAGAGTGTATGCAAATCCTACGCCAAAGATCTGACGGAACTGTGTCCTTGGCCCGATATTATCGCCATCTTGAATCTTGATGTCATGGTCGTAGATGACCGTGAGTCCAAGAGAGGTAGTGATGTACTCATTGACTTTCAAGGAGATCATAGTGTCCCAGTTCACGTCTATAAAGGTTGGATTCTCGTAGTTGGAGAAAAGGTCCAATGAGGTCAAGAAATTCACATTCTCCATGAGATTCTTGTTGTAGGTCGTCCTGATATATCCACCAAGTTCACTTCTTGAGGTCTTACCATCTTCGACACCATACGCGCCTTGCGCTGCAAGGATTTCATCTGTGACGAATGTGAACTTACCGGTGACCGGGGAAATGTAGAATGAGAAATTATCGTTGGGCCTATAGTCGAATCCTAGAGAGGCCAAGAGGTAGCCTGGGGCCATCAGATCAGAGATCCTATTGCCCTCAGCATCCAATCCCTCGGTAAACTGGGTCCTGAAGTTGGCCAGGGCTGTGTAGCTCCAATTAGGTGACCAAGCCTCGAGACCATACTTGGTGGTGAATTCTATACGGTCATCAGATTTGACTACGTCAGCTTCACCTTGCTTCAATAGACCGTAGGCCAAGATGAGGTTGTTGTCCCAAGACCCTTTGCCTTTCTTATGGTTAGCGAAGAGATTGATATGTCCGTTCCCCGAGATGGAACTAAGACCACCTGCTGCCCAATTTGTGAGGCTGACTTGA
>JAQCAN010000195.1 GCA_027621335.1 Bacteroidota bacterium | reverse complement strand
CGATGAAGGATCCGCCTCAGCAAGTGAGATCGTCTCTGGTGCCATACAGGATTGGGACCGTGGTATGATCATCGGTCGCAGGTCTTTCGGAAAAGGACTGGTCCAGAAGCCAGTCTCCCTGCCAAATGGAGGTGCGGTGAGATTGACCACCCAGGAATATTTCACGCCTTCAGGACGCTGCATACAGAAGTCGTATGAGGATGGCAAAGAAGCTTACCAAAAAGAGAAGTTCGAGCGATTCGATAATGGCGAACTCACGGATGAGCACAACGTTCATGTCGAAGATTCGGTGAAATATCAGACCAAATTGAATAAGCGCACCGTCTATGGTGGTGGAGGCATCATTCCTGATATTTTCGTTCCACTGGACACCACTCATGCTTCCGATTACTATTCTTCAGTGATTCGAAAAGGTACCATGAACTCGTTCATCTTGGAATATACCAATGACCATAGGAAGACCTTGTTGAAAGAGTATCCTTTGGTGAAGGACTTCCTCGAGAACTACGCCTTGGATGAAAGCATGATGAAGCAACTTTTCGATGCCGCAGAAAAGGACGAGATCTCCTATGATGAAGAGGGCTACCAGACCTCTAAACTCTGGTTCGATACTCGGGTAAAGGCCCTATTGGCGAGGAACTTATATGATTCTGAAGCCTTCTATGAGGTCATCAATCCTATACTCCCTGTATATCAGCGGGCTTTGGAAGCCATGGGTGACGGCTCGTTCGAGCGAATGAACCTGGCTCAGGCTAAGTAGGAAAGCTCATTTAAAGGCAGCGAAGCTTAGCACTTTGACATTTAGTATCTTTGCGCTGCAAAAAATCTAAAATATAACATGAACATGAGAGCAAACATCGGATACTTGGCCTTGCTGACTGCTGGTCTGGTTCTAGGAGGATGCCAGTCGGAGAATGGAGGAACAGCTGAGGCTGCTAAAGCTGAAGTCGTAGCTTCTACCGAGAAGAAGGCCGCCAATGAAATACCTAACACCTTGGAAGCCAATAAGGCGAAGGCTACAGACGATATCGGTACTGAAGCCAAGAATGATCCAAAGACAAAGATCAGCTTTGCTGGTGAAGAGCATGATTTCGGTAAGATCATGCAGGACAGTGAGAATACGTACATCTTCAAGTTCACAAATTCCGGCACTCAACCATTGATCATCTACAGCGCCAAAGGCTCATGTGGTTGCACTGTTCCAGAATATCCTAAAGAGCCTATAGCTCCTGGAGAGGATGGCGAGATCAAAGTAGTCTACAAGCCAGGTAAGCAGAAGGACATGCAGACGAAATTCGTCACGCTTACTGCTAACACTGAGCCTGAGCAGACTAAATTGAAAATTACTGCTGAAGTCCAAGTAAAGGAAGGTTGATACTTTTCTTCAGGCATGAAAACACTGAAAAGCCTCGCCATGCGGGGCTTTTTTTATGGCCGATAGCAGCTATCGATGCGTTCAGCGAGTTCGTAGTCCTTATCAGTGACTTTGTCACCCGCGTCATGTGTGCTCAGGTGTATGGTCACCTTGTTATAGATATTCAACCAGTCTGGATGGTGATTCATGGCTTCCGCCTCAAAAGCCACTCGGGTCATAAAGGTAAATGCTGATTTGAAGTCATCAAAGATGAAATCGCATACCAATCGGTCATTCTGTTCTTTCCACATGTTGGTCTCTATTTACTAATAGTCATTCCTAATCGAGCTGGGTCTCTCCCACATCTGTCACGATATCCAATTCACCGATGATATGCCCTGCACCAGCGTACTTATCAATGATGAATAGGACATAGCGAATATCTACCATGATGTTACGGCAAAGGTCTGGGTCGAACATGATGTCGCTCATCGTACTCTCCCAACTTCTATCGAAGTTGAGACCGATGAGTCGACCCTCTGCATCCAACGCAGGTGAGCCTGAATTCCCGCCTGTTGTATGGTTACTTCCGGTGAAACATACTGGAAGATGGCCACTTGAATCGGCATATAACCCATAATCCTTTTGCTCATAAAGGTCGATCAACCGCTGAGGCAGATCGAAATCAGGATGCCCTGGTTGATATTTCTCCATCACGCCTTCGAGGGTGGTGAAAGGGAGGTAATGGACTGCATCCCTAGGACTTGACCCTTCCAACTTTCCATAGGTCAATCGCAAGGTGCTGTTCGCATCAGCCCAGAACTTCTTCTCTGGTAACATCTCCTTTTGGGCCATCACGTAGGTTGCCATCAGGTCATCGTAACGGTTCATCCCTTGAGAGAAATTAGGAGCGATTTCATTGCGGTAGTTGCGATAGATGCTTTTCATCAACAACCAGACAGGGTCCTTATCCAGTGTTTTTGCTTTTTTATCACTGTAAGTATCCAGAAATGCCAGAGCCTTTTCTTTGGAACTGAATATGGAGCCCCCATATATCTTGTCAGAGAGGTAAGGGATGCTTCCTTTATACTTGGACTGGAATTCAAGTAAGAAAAAATCAGATTGCAATCCCTGAGGCATCTCGTCCAGATAAATATTTGTCAAAGCATTGAAAACGGCCTTGTCTGTGGGAAGATCGTAGTCTTTGAAAAAGTTCTCGGTTTGTGATCGAAGGCCTTCTATGACATCGGTCAATTCTCCACTCTCTTTCATCTTGGCATAGTTCTCCACCAATTCATCGAATCGATTCGCAAAGCGAATGAGCTCAGGACCGTAATAAACATAGTCAATGAACAATCCTCGGGCGAGTTTATATGGTTCTACCGCCTTATTGGCTTCAGTAAGATTGGCCAGTAGGTGGCCATAGTTCTGCTCATGGTCCTCATCAGATTCCGCCCATCGCTGAAACTCTTTTTCAAGGGCCCTTTTCTTATCTAGAGCTTTATAGGACTTCAGTCCGAAGTTCTGTCCGATCCATTTCTTATAGGCATTGCTGATGCTGGATTGTTTTGCTGCGTACTGGATCCTGACTTTGTCATCCTTGGCCATGGCTGCATCGATGATGCCCAAGCTGGTTTCTCTCATTTTTATGAAGAGTGGATTGGCCGTATTGATGACGAAGTCGACTGCGTCCGAGGTCAGGTATTGCTCGGTGCGTCCCGGAAACCCGTATACCATGGTGAAATCCCCTTCCTCCAGGCCTTCGAGGGAGATCTGAAGATGTCTCTCGGGAGAATAAGGCACATTGGCCTCATTGGGCTCTGCTGGGAGATTGGAGGCATCAGCATAAATCCTGAAGAGGGAGAAATCCCCCGTGTGCCTTGGCCAGACCCAGTTATCTGTGTCTCCACCGAATTTTCCTATGGACGATGGCGGAGCACCTACCAAGCGCACATCTCTGTACGTTCGGCTGATGATCATGTAGTACTCATTGCCATAGAAAAAGGCCCTTACAGAAGCCTCTAATCCATCCACCGAGAATTCAGATTCCAATCGCTTACTGTTCTCGTAAATGATCTTCTTTTTTGCATTGCTTTCCATCGCCTCTTCCATCCCCGCAAGAATCTGAGAAGTGACATCCTCAATCCTTACTATGAAAGTAGCGGTTAGTCCAGGATTCATGAGCTCTGCTGAACGGTCCTTGGCCCAAAAACCATCCGTGAGATAATCCTTCTCCACACTGCTATGACTCTGGACCTGCCCATATCCGCAGTGGTAATTGGTCAAGATCAGCCCTTGGTCGCTGATGACCTCAGCTGTGCATCCCCCACCGAAGTGAACAATGGCGTCCTTCAGAGAGGATTGGTTCACACTGTAGATGTCCTCAGCACTGAGTCGCAATCCTGAAGCCGCCATATCATCTGAATTCAAACTGGAAAGCAATGCAGGGATCCACATCCCCTCATGGGCAAATGAGCTAAAAGTGAGGCTCATGAACAGCGCGAATGCAATGGTCTTCTTTAACATATCGGAATAGGATTTCTTTTGGAGGCAATATACCAAAACACCAGTCTCTGGTTACCTTTCCTCGCAGGATAAGGGCCTTTAATCAGATTCCCTTACCAGAGAGAGGACTGTGATGGGAGAACAGGTAGTTATCTCATCACATGTATCTATATATCCTGAGCTTATGGCATAGAATGGAATGAGCTAGGCATCCACTAGCTCTTATACTTCACTGAATGTGACTCGCTCTCGAAACTTGTAGGGCGCTTCCAGTGCACTCAGGGCGAGAAGCATGCGCAAATTCGTGATGAGTCCAGGTTCCCCATCGTTGCGGAGCTCCCATGTTTATCTGAACGCCTCTATGTGAGTTTGATCGTCCATGAATGCGGTGGTGTAGGTCAACTCCGCTATTCCATGGATTTCCCTACTGTCTTAGATGAATAGATCAGAAGGGTCTTTGCTAGCATGCCCTTGATTGTTCTTGGCAAAGTGAATGGGCGCGGAGTCAGTATACAATTCACGATCCTATTTCAGATCAGACGTTAGGATTGATATGATTTGGGATTTTCAGAACCCCAGTGGTCCGATAATGATGAGGGACGTATTTTTACCCAAATCAAGGACCCCACTATGAAGCCGACCACCCTCTTACTCATCAGCCTGTTCTTCATCTCCACAGTCTGTGAAGCACAGCAGACGAAGAAAAGATACAACCGCTCTGGGAGCAAAGCAGATGTGAAATATGGGATACGAGCTGGAATTCAGACCTCGAATTTCTCAGGGGATGAATTCTTGGTAGAATATAGCAGCGATAATCTCCTCATCTATCCTCCTGTCACCTATGATTCCAAGATCGGTTATCAGTTCGCGGCCTATATAGACATACGTATTCAAGAAGGACTCATCCTACAGCCAGAAATACAGTTCACCATGATGGGGGCCAAGATGACCCGTCAGGCCGACCTCATGAATCCAGAACA
>JAQCAN010000004.1 GCA_027621335.1 Bacteroidota bacterium | reverse complement strand
TTTCTTTCCCATTCCTGCCCCCTCTGCCCAAAGTTGTTGGAACGTATTCTCGGATAATTCTGCCAAACTGAATCGGGGTAAGAGATTCTATATTGGTCATAGATATACCCTGGGACAATGATGCCATCGTAATAACCATACAAGTCTTGCTCAGGAAGCGCTAATGAAACGACAGGGAGATGGTATCTATCTGCCCCGTCAGGATGAACAAAGTAAGTTCGCGACTCTATCAGACTTGGCAGTAAGCCTGAACTATAGGTTCTCGCGCGTACCACAAAAGCCTTAGAAGTTGGTGAATCTGGAAAATAAGAGCCCATCGATGACCAAGTAGATGATTTCTGAGAAACCACATCCGGCTCTGCTGAACGGTCATAAATAGTCACTGGGTCTAAGTACATATGTGACTCCATGAGTCCATAAAGGGAATCCCCAAGTGGACCCGGGCTAAAGGGATAGTTATTCTTGTACATGAATGATGTCCCACCAATGCTGGCCGTGTCAGGTTCAGAACCATCCAAGGTATATACTACAAAATCATCAGGGTCTGTGGTGCTCAGTTCTAGCTGAAAATCAGCCGTATAGAATCCGCTAGGCTCTGAGAATAATGGTGGAGAGGCAATACCCATGAATTGTGAGGCCCCTGCATTGCTTGCTGCAGGAGAGGCAGAGTCTAAAAGGCCAACCTCATTTCCGCCATCCGGTAACCGTCCAAAAGAGATATCGATTGGGCTCTCAATCGTCACCAAGAGATCCAGTATGACCCCTTGGGAGGATGTCAGAAATATCACTCCTTCATCATTGTCCAAGCTGAAGTTCAAATGCAATGGCTCTGAAGGGTCAACCCTGTCCTTTCCTGACCCCCATATCAAAGCAAAGTTATGAGGGGGAATAATGTAGTATGGAAAGGTCCACTTGAATGGGTCATCCAGATCATCCGATAGTCCGCATCCTGAAAGGTTTGCTGAAGTAGGCCCGGAGTTGTAGATTTCTAACCAATTCTCTGAGTCGCCATCCTCATCATAGATTGTAGAAGCATTCAGCAACATCACTTCATTCAGGCGTATCATTTGGCCATTGGAGGCAATGGCCAACACCAGAGATATCCCGAGGAAGATTCCTGACGCCACACTATGTCTGGGAAGGCTTAACATATCGCGTCTTGCTTAACTCACGTTAATAGCTTGCAAAGCTAAGCTTAAGCTAGTTTGCCTGCAATCCTGAAAAGATGCTCAGAGTCCGGCTGCCTTTATGGCCTGAGCAACTACTGCCTTGGAGTTACCAATAAAGACCTCATCTCCGATAAGGATAAATGGCCGCTTAAGAAAGGTGTACTCTTCGAGCATATAGTTTCGATAGTCCTTTTCCGATAGATTCATCTTGTCCAGGCCCATGGACCGATATTTCATGGCGCGTTTACTGAACAGGCCTTCATAGCTCCCTACCTTCTCTTTGATGGCATCCAATTCCTCAGCTGAGATGTTCTTCTCTTTGATGTCCAATAATTCGAATGACCTCCCGCCATCCAATGCAGCAATGATCTTCTGGCAAGTGTTACAAGTGGAAAGGTGATAGATCTTCTTCATGTTCAATACGTTTTGGGCATTCTCTTCATTTATGAGACTCCTCTTAGTCCTATGATGCCGCCTAGAAGGATATCGATTCACATTACCTTCACGCCTCCATGTCCCAGATCAAGGAACACGACATAAAGCGACAACTGAGCACCCGTAGAGTGCTTATTCCCGTAGTTCTAGGGCTGGCTGTTGCCGCTTATCTTCTTTATGCTTCTCTCAGTGCGGTCCACTATGAATTCTCGAACAACGGTCAGTATGAATGGGTGGATGCCAATGGGGATGGCCTGTTGGATGCAAAAGACGATACGGATTTCAAACTTGCTCCTGACGGAAAGGGCAACTACGAGCGCATCACATACAGGGATACTCTTCGCAAGGTGGACTGGAATGCGCGGGCGGGTATCTTCTTCCTTCTCGCAGCGGCCTGCCTGGTCATGCGAGTAGCCGCCTATGTCATTCGTTTGAAAGTATTGAGCTCTGGGCATTTCTCATGGCGACAATGCACGGACATCGTCCTTCTGTGGGAGTTCGCTTCAGCACTCACTCCAAGTGTCGTTGGTGGATCGGCTGTTGCCGTCTTTTTCTTGAACCGTGAAGGGATGAATCTGGGAAAGAGCACGGCCATAGTTATGGTCACAGCGATGATGGATGAGCTGTTCTATGTGAGTATGGTCCCCATTGTCCTGTTGACTTTGGGTGGAGCAAAATTGTTCCCTGACTCTTGGGAACTAAGCCTCTTCGGGCAACCCTTGACGGCCGAAGGTTTCTTTTGGGTGGGCTATAGCTTCACCTTTGTCCTCTTGTTCATCTTGATCTATGCCGTCTTCATCAATCCGCGTGCATTCAGATATATTATGTTGAAGCTGTTCAGCATTCCTTTCTTGAGCAAGTGGCGCTACCGTATCGTAGCCTGGGGCGATGATCTGATGATGACCTCCAAAGAACTGAAGGGGAAGCCTCTTTCCTATTGGCTCAAAGGACTCGCAGCTACCTATACGTCATGGAGCGCCAGGTTCATTCTACTGAACTGTTTGCTTCTCATCGTGGTTCCCGAGATCGACCATCTCCTCGCCTATGGAAAGCAATTGGTGATGTGGATGATCATGTTGGTCTCTCCTACCCCGGGAAGCAGTGGGGTGGCCGAGTTCGCCTTCTACAAATTTTTTGGCGAAAGCATCGTCCCCCTATCCTTGGTCGGCTTGCTGGCCATCCTCTGGCGACTGATGACCTACTTCCCCTATCTTTTCATGGGTGTACTTATACTGCCGCGCTGGCTGCAACGAACAGGCAGACGCTGATCATTCCATCATGAAGGGCTACATTTACCCGCTCTAAGACCTAAACTACTTTCCCTTATGAAATTCGGAACGAAAGCCCTGCATGCAGGTATTGAACCAGACCCAACAACAGGTGCCATCATGACCCCTATCTACCAGACCTCCACCTATGTTCAGGAGGAAGTGGGTGATCATAAAGGTTATGAATATTCTCGCACACATAACCCTACGAGGGATGCCTTGCAGAAGAACCTTGCGGCTTTGGAGAATGGTAGCCATGGATTGGTCTTCGGAAGCGGAATGGCGGCCATCGACACGGTCATGAAATTGTTGAAGCCTGGTGATGAGGTCATCAGCACCAGTGACCTCTACGGAGGCTCTTACAGGATCTTCACTACAGTCTGGCAGCACTATGGCATCACCTTCCACTTCGACCCCCTCACCGATAAGGAGAAGGTCAAAGGATTGATCAATGCCAATACCAAACTCATCTGGGTGGAAACCCCCACCAATCCGATGATGAACATCATCGATATCAAAGCCATGTCGGCTATTGCAAAAGGGGCTGGCGCGTTGTTAGCTGTGGACAACACTTTCGCCTCGCCCTACCTCCAAAATCCATTGGACCAAGGGGCGGACATCGTCATGCACTCGGTGACCAAGTACATCAATGGGCACAGCGATGTGGTCATGGGGGCCTTGGTAGTGGATGATGATGAATTGGGAGCGCGTCTAGCGACTTTACAGAACTCCTGTGGAGCCGTTCCTGGACCGCAGGATTGCTTTTTGGTTCTAAGAGGCATCAAGACCCTACATCTGCGGATGGAACGTCACTGTGAGAACGGAGCGGAGGTTGCCCGTTTCCTGAAGTCCCATCCTAAGGTCGAAAACATATATTGGCCAGGTTTCGAGGATAGTCCGGGTTACTTGGTCGCTAAGCGTCAGATGTTTGGTTTTGGAGGGATGGTCTCCTTTACTTTGAAAGGTAACCGACTGAAGGATGCGAGGCGTTTCTGCGCAGCGACAGACCTCTTCTCCTTGGCTGAAAGCTTGGGTGGGGTAGAGTCCCTTATCGGTCATCCGGCCAGCATGACCCATGCCAGTATTCCCAAGGAAACACGTGAGAAAACGGGAGTGGTGGATTCGCTGATTCGTCTCAGTGTAGGCCTTGAAAACGTAGAAGACCTGCTCCAAGATTTGAAACAGGCCTTCGAAACGATTTGATATCCTCTCGCTGAAAAGGGCTATCCTTTCTCTTTATATCCTACAAGAACTGTCGCACAACCTTGGTGGACAAGGTTATTGGGACTGGCTCTGTCCGGCACGGTCAAATTCACTTTGACCTGCTGCGTGTGATCCACACTGAAATCCATGAAGGCCGCATCCAGATTCTCAGAATTGAAGATGGTCTTACCACCATCATCCGTGAGTTTGAATCCCACTTCTCCGAGGATATCCTCCGTGCAGATGAGAACCCTGTAGTCCTGCCCTGCATAGAAGGTCATCATGAGTTCTGCCTCATCGCCTGGAATCAGGATGGCACTATTGAAATTCTCGTTAGGTACATATTCACCTAAGGCCGGTATGCAGCTCACCTTGGTGAACCTCCTACACTGTGAGGAGGCCAAGATGGGTAACATCAAGCCTAGCATTATGATGATCATTCTCCGTGTCATAGCTCTTTTGATTTTCTCGTTCTACTCTTCCTCTTCTTCTGAGGGCTTACATCACATATTTTGTTCTGATCTCTTTGGCCAATGCAATGAGTTCATCCATCGCGGCATCACTCATGGTCGCAGCCGGGCCTCCACCCAAGGTGACTTTTCCGTCAGCATCCACGCTGGTCTCCACTGTGGAATTGTCACTGTCTGCGCCATCATAGACGCTTTCCAAGGCCTTTAAATCCACGAGGATGTCATCTAAGGAGCCATCCTTGTTATTAGCTTCATTCAATGCAATGAGATCCTTGAGGGCATATTTCTGATCGATCAATCTGCTGGAGAGTTCATTGCCCTTTCCACTCTTCTCTACCATCTTACTGGCCAGATAAAGGCCTTCCAGCCATCCCCCTGTGATGACTTGTGCAGAAATGTTGCTCCTGTCATTCTCTTTCAGATAGGCATCCAGCTCATAATACGTCTCAGTGATGATATGCAACAATGAATCCCTGTTCTCCAAGTTCTCTTCCACTCTGGCCATCGTAGCGTCCGAGAACGCTCCTGAGATCCCGAGGTCATCCGCCAATTGCTTCGCGCAGGACATATAGAGGATGGACTCTTGATTCTGATTGAAAACGCTGGTATAACTCAGGTCTGCACCATAGATGCCGAGGTTCACCGCTTTGCTCTTCGCAGTATTGTACTTGGTGCGATTCTCTACTTTGTTCAGCACTGAGTAGTCATATCGGGAACCCATGTCCTGAATCAGCGAGACCATTTCCACTGGAGAGGGTATGGCGTAGAAGATCTTCTTCACGCGTCCGACCTGTTCCTCCGTAGCGCCTTCAGAGATGGCGCTCGCATCGGTCATCGCATCATCGGTGGAGGATTCCCCACAGGAGGAGATGAACAGACCTCCTATTACTCCCAACATGATGATCCATCTGGATCCAATCGATTTACTGTAGCTCATGATAATCCTTGATAAGTTTAGTTCTTGGCTTTCGCCTGTTCCTGATATACGTCCCGTTGGCCTTAAAGTTTCATCTCCTGACATTCCTCAATGCGCTTCCAGCCAATTCTTTCCAATTCCTGCCTCTACCAGAAGTGGTACCTCCAGCTCCACCGCATGGCTCATCTTGTCTTTCACCATGGACTTCACCTCCTCCAGTTCATCACGGTGGACATCGAAGACCAATTCGTCATGCACCTGCAGGATCATCTTGGACTTGCTCTTCTTTTTCTTCAATTCTTCTTGGATATGGATCATGGCCAACTTGATGATGTCCGCTGCTGAACCTTGAATCGGTGTGTTGATTGCATTCCGCTCGGCTCCTGCCCTCACTGCCTGATTCCCTGAATTGATATCCGGAAGGTAGCGCTTCCTTCCTAAGATGGTCTCGCTGTATCCTTTGGCTTTGGCCTCAGCTACACTCTGATCCATGTAGGTCCGTATGCCTGGGTACTTCTCGAAATAATTATCGATGATCTCTTTGGCCTCCGTGCGGGAGATGTTCAGATTCTGGGCCAACCCGAAGGCGCCTTGTCCGTAGGCCAATCCAAAGTTCACCGCCTTCGCCTTGCGCCTCAGATCCGAGGTCACTTCTTCAAGCGGCACATTGAAAACCTTGGAGGCAGTCGAAGCGTGGACATCCACCCCGTCCAGAAAAGCCTGGATCATCGACTCATCCTTGGATAGGGCTGCAATGATGCGCAATTCCACCTGAGAATAGTCCGCTGCGAGAAGAAGGAAGTCAGGAGAAGCTGGGATGAAGGCTCTACGGATGCGCTTGCCACGTTCCGTGCGGATAGGGATGTTCTGCAGATTTGGATGATCTGAACTCAGGCGTCCTGTGGGGACAATGGCCTGTCTGAACGAAGTGTGTAAGCGCCCTGTTCTCGGATTGATCAAGGCTGGCAAGGCGTCCACGTAGGTGCTCTTCAGCTTGCTGATCTCCCTGTATTCCAATATGTCATGGGCAATGGGGTGGTCGTGGGCGATCTTGCTCAGGACATCCTCGTTGGTGCTGTACTGCCCCGTCTTGGTCTTCTTACCGGAATAAGGGATCTTCATGCGGTCGAAGAGCACCTCGCCCATCTGCTTTGGGGAATTCAAGTTGAATTCCATTCCAGCAGTCCCATAGATGGCATCCCGTGTTTTTATGGCTTCACCTTCCAGCTCTTTCGAATAGGCATTGAGAAAGTCCACATCCAGTCCCACTCCTTCATACTCCATCTCCGCCAAGACCTTGACCAATGGCGCCTCAATGGTGCGGTACAAGGACTCTACTCCTTTTTCTGTCAAAGCGGGTTGAAAGGTGGTATGCAGCTGAAAGGTGATGTCAGCATCCTCTGCCGCATAATCCTTGATCTCTTCGGGTTGCAGGTCCTTCATGTTACGCTGTCCCTTGCCTTTCTTGCCGATGAGGTCCGATATGGGAACGGGAGAGTAATTCAAGAAGGATTCAGCCAGATAATCCATGCCATGTCGTGACTCAGGGTCGATGACG
Organism: Bacteroidota bacterium; assembly: GCA_027621335.1. GTDB lineage: Bacteria > Bacteroidota > Bacteroidia > Flavobacteriales_D > JABDKJ01 > JABDLZ01. Next base: position 19,915 of record JAQCAN010000004.1, on the reverse strand, counting down.
TAATGGGCGATCATGGTGTCCTCTATAATGCCCATGACCTCTATCCCATAATTCATGAGGATGAGCATGTCGTACTTGATGTTATGCCCCAGTTTGGCAATACTCTCTGACTCGAAAAGCGGTCTGAACTCCTCCATGACGGACTGTGCTTCTTCTTTACCTCGAGGTACTGGAACGTACCATGCTTTTCCCCTCTCAATGCTGAAGGATAACCCGACCACATCACTCAAAAGAGGATCCAATCCAGTGGTCTCTGTGTCGAAACAGAGCAAAGGCGCCTTCATCAGGTCCTTGATGAGTGCCTCGCGCGCAGGCTTGGTAGAGGCCATTCGATAATGATGTGTCACGTCCTCCAATGTTTTCAGTGGAGTGCTGCTCTCAGTCGGGTTATCCCCTTCCGAACCGAAAAGGTCCATCTGCGTGCCCGCACCCCCTGTGGACCCGAAACTGTATTGTTCCCCGAGGATGCGCTTCCCCAAGGTTCTGAATTCATACTCATCGAAGAGCTGTGAGAGGCGGTCGATATCTGGAGGGCTCAACATGACGTCCTCCTCATCGAACTTTATGGGTGCATCCACAATAATGGTGGCCAGCATCTTTGAAACCAAGGCCATCCCCTTTCCCTGCTCCACCTTTTCCCTTAACTTTCCTTTGAGTTCATGGGCATTATCCAGCAGATTCTCCACATTGTCATAGTCCTTGAGCAACTTCTGCGCGGTCTTCTGTCCTACTCCTGCGATTCCAGGGATGTTATCCACGGCATCCCCCATAAGCGCCAGCATATCGATGACCTGTTCGATGCGCTCGATGTCCCATTTCTTCAGGACCTCATCCACGCCCAAGGTCTCCTGAGGGCTGAATCCCGATTTGGGCTTATACATGAAGATGTTCCCTGAGACCAATTGGCCGAAGTCCTTATCGGGCGTGACCATGAAGACCTGGAAGCCTTCTTGCTCGGCCTGCTTCGCCAAAGTGCCGATGAGGTCATCGGCCTCATAGCCATCCATTTCGATGATGGGGATGTTCATCGCCCTGAGCATCTCTTTGATGGGTTCTATATTATTGACGATATCGGCAGGGGTCTCATCCCTATTGGCCTTATAAAAACTGAACTCCGTGCTCCGGTCTGTTGGTGCGAAGGTGTCAAAGGCAACCGCCAAATGACTGGGCTTTTCCTTGGTGATGAGCTCATGCAGTGTGTTGAAGAATCCGGTCATGGCTGAGGTGTTGAAGCCCTTGCTATTGATCAGAGGCCGCTTGATGAATGCAAAATATGCGCGGTAGATCAATGCCAGCGCATCCAGCAGAAATAGCTTTTTCTTGTCTTGGGCCATGAATGGAATGTACTTTTGCAACAAATCTAACATTGCTCAGAACGCCTTGGTACGTATCGGTGACATAGATATCGCAAAGTTCCCACTCTTGCTGGCCCCCATGGAAGATGTGAGCGACCCTCCGTTCCGTGCCCTGTGCAAGAAGCATGGCGCAGACTTGATGTACACTGAATTCATCTCCAGCGAAGGTCTCATCCGAGATGCAGCAAAGAGCGTTCAGAAATTGGACATCTTCGAGTATGAGCGTCCTGTAGGCATCCAGATCTTCGGGAATGAGATCGACCACATGCGAGAAGCGGCCGAGATCACTGAACAGGCCAAACCAGACATCATTGACATCAATTACGGATGTCCAGTCAAGAAAGTGGCCTGCAAAGGAGCAGGTGCAGGCATCCTGCAGGACATCCCTAAAATGGTGAGGATGACAGCCGAGATCGTAAAAGCGGTGAATCTTCCAGTCACCGTTAAGACCCGATTGGGCTGGGACGAGGATACCATGTATATCGTAGAAGTGGCCGAGCGACTGCAAGACGTGGGGATAAAAGCCATCTCCATACACGGCCGTACACGCAAACAGATGTATAAGGGAGACGCAGATTGGAGTCTCATCGCGGCCGTTAAGGAGAATCCCAGGATGCACATCCCTGTCTTCGGCAATGGAGATGTGGACAGCCCGGAGAAAGCTCTACAGATGAAAGAGCGCTATGGTGTGGATGGCATCATGATAGGCCGGGCCAGTATCGGTTATCCATGGATCTTCAATGAGATCAAGCACTACATGAGAACAGGGGAACATCTCCCTGCTCCTGACGTGTCGGCACGCATTGCGGCCTGCAAGGCGCACCTTGACATGTCCCTTGAATGGAAAGGGCCGAACCTTGGAATCGTGGAGATGCGCAGGCACTACACCAATTATTTCAAGGGTCTTCCAGGCATAAAGGATCATCGTATGGTCTTAGTGAGCACGATGGAAGTGGATGAGATCTATGCTGAATTGGACGTGATAGAGGCCAAATACCAAGGTGTATCCTACGAAATCGCTTGATGCGGTTTTCCTGGTCTTCTTCCCTGTTTTCCCTCTGTTTCCCTCTGTTCGTGACAGTGATGCACTTGACCTATTGTTAATGAATAGTTACCCTTCTAGCTTCATTGCCCTTTCGTGGGACTAGGGTATTAGATTTGCCCCACCTCCATTGGTGAGCTCTATGACGTTAGTCCGTTATGTCCCTGCCCTCAAGCTTATCCTTATATGGATGGGCTTATTGCTGAGCGCCAGTCCCGCGAATGCCGCAGAATCAGCCTCCATGGAGATCACCAAGGGGCATCCCCTGTTCAAGACCATCACTGCCTTTGGTATCGAGGAAGGTGCAGAGGTCAGCTGGGTCTTGGACTATAGCCTCTGTGATGCCGTTGAGACCAGCTATGTGGTCATCAGGTACAACACAGAGATAGGCCAGAAACGCGAGGCCAAAGGGATGGAATCAAGTTGGTCCTATACCGACCCCATTCCAGCCACTGAGACCCACACAGTGATCAATGACCTCATCGGGAATGAGAAGTATATCATCTATCTGGGGTTCAGTACTTCTCTCCTGAGCGCTGAACAAGACCTTGCCAAGGCTGATATCGCATGGTCAGACAAGGTGAAAGTTGAGACCATGCGTGGTTGGGGCCTTCTTAAATTCCTCATTCTCTTCGGGTCCTTAGGTCTGTTCATCTTCGGAATGAAGACCATGAGTGATGGACTTCAGCGCGCGTCCAGTACCAAGCTCAGGCAGATGCTCGGCTCCATCACCTCCAACCGTGTAAAGGGCGTCTTAACGGGCTTCTTCTCAACGGCTATAGTCCAATCTTCCTCTGTGACCACCGTTATGACAGTGAGCTTGGTGAATGCTGGCCTGCTGAATCTCCGTCAGTCCGCGGGTGTGATGATGGGGGCCAATATCGGGACCACCATCACCGCATGGCTGGTGCTCCTTCTTGGGTTCAAGGTGGACATCTCGGACTATGCCTTAATGCTCATTGCCTTTGGAGCTCCATTACTCTTCATGAGCTTTTCCAAGTCCAAGGAGATCTCCAGTAGCATCATAGGATTTGCCTTACTCTTCATTGGGCTTCAAGCATTAAAAGACTCCGTCCCGAATCTTGATAAGGACTCAGCCATCGTCCAGTTCTTCATCAACTATCAGGACATCCCCGTATTGAGCAATGTCATGTTCGTACTGCTAGGTGCTTTGGTGACCATTGTGATCCAATCCTCCTCGGCCGCTATGGCGCTTACCTTGACCTTGGTCTCCAAAGGCATCATTCCCTTCGATGTGGCCTGTGCGATGGTCCTTGGTGAGAATATCGGAACCACTATCACTGCCGAGATTGCTAGCTCTGTAGGCAATGTGCATGCGAAACGCAGCGCCAGGATCCATTCTCTGTTCAACATCATCGGAGTCACATGGATGTTGATCGTTTTCCCTTGGTTCACTTCCATGATAGGGTTCTTAGTCGGTGGTGACAATTTCAGTACAGATGACTACGAGATGGCCAATTCAGGCATCGCGCTCTTCCATACGATGTTCAATCTCAGCAATGTTGTCCTCTTGATCTGGTTCGTTCCCCAACTGGTTTCAATGGCTGAACGCACAGTGAAATCCAAAGGTGATTCTGATGAGGAGTTCAACCTGAAATATATCGGCAGTGGTGTGGTCTCTTATCCGGGATTAGGACTCCTCGAGGCCAAGAAGGAGATTGCCCGATTCGGTGCCATCACTGGACGTATGGTCAAGTTCATCAGGACTCTCCTGAATGATCCTACCAAGAAAGAAGGGGAGAAGATGATCAAGAAGATTTCGAAATATGAGGAGATCACAGACCGCTTCGAGGTGGAGATCACCCAGTATCTAGAGCGTTTGGCCAAGGGCGAACTCACTGAAGCCAATACGCTTGAAGTCAGGAGCATGCTTAGCATCATCAACGACTTGGAGCGTATAGGCGATATCTTCTTCCAGATGTCCAAGAGCATGGAACGCAAGAGGGAGGAGAAAATCTATTTCGACCCTAAGCAAAGGGAGCAATTGAATAGTATGTTGGACAAAGTGGTCAAGGCCTTCGAGCTTATGAACATCAATTTGGAGATGGACTATCTGAAAGTCGATCTAAAGGAGTCAGAATCCGCAGAGAAATCCATCAATGCCTTGAGGAATGACTTGCGCAGAAAATACCAGGACCGGATTGCTATAGGAGACCCGAACATTCAGGGAAGTATGATCTACAATGACATCTTCTCCCAATGCGAGAAGATCGGAGATCACATCATGAACGTGAATGAGGCCATAGTCGGGCAAATCTGATGGCTTTCTTTTCTGGTCGAGTGCGATTTAATTTCCTCCGAACAAGCTGCTGAATACCTCTTGAAGTCTGGATATCTTGTGGACTTTGATTCCTGACTTTGGCACATCCTCCTGAGGTCCGTAGCTGCTTACATAAATGCGTTTATACCCGAGTTTAGCCGCTTCGTTGATGCGCTGGACCACTCTGGAAGCAGGCCTTAGTTCACCACTCAGCCCGATTTCGGCCGCGAAACAGGTGCCTGTGGGAATGGCAATGTCCAAGTAGGAGGACATGATGGCCGCCACAATGGCCAAGTCCAGTCCGGGATCTTCCACTCTCAGTCCCCCAGCGATGTTCAAGAAGACATCTTTTGCCCCTATCTTGAATCCGCCCCTTTTCTCTAGAACCGCTAGGAGCATATTCAATCTGCGCAGGTCGAATCCCGTAGCTGAGCGCTGGGGAGTACCATAGACCGCAGAACTCACCAAGGCCTGAGCTTCAATGAGCATGGGCCGCAATCCTTCCAACATGGCGCCAACTGCAATCCCGCTGTACTCCTCATCAAAACTGTTGGTCAAGACCTTGCTAGGATCCAGGACCTCATGCAGTCCATCCCCGGCCATCTCGAAGATGCCCAGTTCATGGGTGGATCCAAAACGGTTCTTGGTGGATCGGAGTAATCGGTAGGCGTGGTTCCGGTCACCTTCGAAATGTAGGACCGTGTCCACCATGTGTTCCAGGACCTTTGGCCCAGCCAGATTCCCGTCCTTGGTGATGTGCCCGATCAGAATCACTGGAGTGGAGGTCTGCTTGGCGAATTGCATCATCTCAGCCGTGCATTCCCTGATCTGTGAGATGCTCCCAGGGGTGCTGTCCAATTGGGGGCTATATAAGGTCTGAATAGAGTCCACAATGAGGACTTCGGGTCGCACTTCTTCCAGTTGGGCCATGATGTGCTGGGTGTTCACCTCATTCAAGAGGAGACATGACTCATTGGTCTCCTCAAGGCGCTCGGCCCTCATCTTGATCTGCTGCAGGCTCTCTTCACCCGAGATATACAGCACCCGTTTCTTCAGCTTCATGGCCACTTGAAGGGTCAAAGTAGATTTACCGATGCCCGGCTCTCCACCGAGCAGGACTACTGCCCCTGGGACCAAGCCACCGCCCAAGACCCTATCCAGCTCGGCATAGCCTGTCACTATACGCTCATTATCCTCACGTTGGATCTGGGATAGCGGTTTGGCCTTCTTGCGTTCCTGTGCAGATCTAGAGTTGCTGAAGTCGGCCTTATCGGCCTTCACAACCAATTCCTCAATGAGCGTATTCCATTCGTTGCATGCTGGACACTTGCCCATCCATTGAGCAAATTCATTTCCACAGCTCTTGCAGAAATAGGCCTTCTTACTTTTAGTCTTAGTGGCCATCTTGACGCATGCGTTTCACAGTTCCTGTAGTGCTGAAGCCTTCAACGATTGGGATGCTGACCACTTTTCCTCCTTGCTCCAGGACCCAGTCGGAACCGACAATGTACCTTGGGTCATCCCGATTCCTCTCAGCAGAGTCATAGTCCCCGCCTTTGAAGAGCACATCAGGAGAAATCGAATGGATGAGGCCCTCGGGAGTGTCTTGTTGGAAAATGACCACTGCGTGCACCGAAGCAAGCCCAGCTAGAACAATCGCCCTAGCCTGTTGACCATTGATGGGGCGTTCCGGGCCTTTTCCCAGTCGCTTAACGGAGTCATCGCTATTCAGTCCTATCACGAGATGATCCACCTGCTCTGATGCTTCTTGGAGATAATTCACATGCCCAACATGTAGGATATCGAAGACTCCGTTCGTGAATCCGATGCGGTGTCCTTTATCCCTCCATGCGTTCAGCTCCTGAAGCAGGTCTTCAAGAGGTCTTATTTTTCTGGACAGGAACGGCTGTATGCCCTTCATAGTTTCGGTTGTATCTGGGAACTAAAAGTAAGGAAAGCGCCCCTAGAACGATGAGCATGAAGGCTTGCGAGGCCCAAATGGCCAATCCCAAGGCTTGTCCTATTCCTAGGTCCAGACCGTAGAGGGACAAGGCCAGACCCACTGCAAAATGATAGGTACCAGTCCCGCCAGGCGTAAGAACCACGGAGAAACTCCCGAAGACAAAAGCGGCCATGATGGCCCCAGTGCCCATCAAGGCGGTCTCAGGCATGCAGTGGAATGGAAGAAAGAACATTAAAAGGTAGAGGCCCCATATCAAGAGACTGTCAGCAATGAATCTGAACTTATAGGGCGTATGGTAGATGCTTAGCAATCCGTCCAATAAGCCCTTCAAGAAGCCAAGGATTTTTACTCGAAGCGAGTTGCCTAATAAATACAGCCCAATCAAGACAGCTAGCACCACTCCCACTTTGATCCAGAAGACATAAGGGTTGGATTCACCGCTATCCTGCTGTTCCAACATAGTACTGACATGCTCCCAAATGATAGCCCGTTGAGTGAACATCGTCAAGGCCGTTATAGCCCCGAGGATGACCAGATCCACAATGCGTTCTGCAGCTATGGAACCGAAGGTCTTATCGAAAGGGATCTTCTCATATTTGGAGGTGATGGCCGCCCGACTCACCTCACCCACACGGGGCAACACCATATTGATGAGATAGCCCGCCATGGTGGCGTGGTAGCGCGTCCAAAGGCGTGTGTCATAGCCCAATGGAATAAGTAGATACCTCCAGCGTTGGGCCCTTACGAGGTGGGATACCCAGGCACAGAGGATCGAGAGGAAAAGCCAGATGAGGTCCATGCGTCCAATGGCCTCGAAGAGCTCGTCTCGCTTAGCAGGATCCTCAAAGGTCTTGTACATCAGGTAGACGGCCAATAGTAGTGGCACGCCTATCTTCAATGCCCTGATAAGCTTGCTCATTGCGCTTACTTGAGGCTGTTCGTGCGGGTATCTGGAAAGACCAAGCTAGGCTTGAACCCTTTTGCTTCTTCAAAATCCATGTAGCAGTAACCGATGATGATGATGATGTCCCCCACGGCACACATTCTGGAGGCAGGTCCATTGAGGCATATGGTCCCCGAGTCCTTCTCACCAAAGATGACATAGGTCTCCAGGCGGGCGCCATTATTGATGTTGACGATCTGCACGCGCTCTCCTTCTATAAGATTGGCTGCCTCAGCCAAACCCTGGTCAATGGTGATGCTTCCTACATAATTGAGGTCGGCCTGTGTCACGGTGACGCGATGGATTTTAGACTTTACTATCTGTATCTTCATGGGGTGCAAAAGTATATCCTTTAGGAGACCTGAGCACTCATGGATGGACTTCCATGTTGTCGATCAGACGGACCTCTCCGAATCGGACTGCGACAAAGGCCCTAGCCGAAGTGCTCTCATGCCAGCGATACATAGGGCTCAGGGTGGCCGAGTCAGCCACTTCCAGATACTCCAACTCACATTTCCCTGATTGACGGATCCTATTACGTCCCCATTCCGCCAGTTCGTCAGGATTCATAAGGTCTTTAAGATCCTTCAGTTCAGTCAATGTCTCATAGAGGAGTTCGGCATCCTTTCTTTGGGCTTCAGTGAGGCGGGTATTCCTAGAGCTCATAGCCAAGCCGTTCTGTTCTCGAATGATGGGGCATGGAATGATGTTGATTGGAAGTTCATGCTGCTTCACCATTTCCCTGATGATCGCCAGTTGTTGGAAGTCCTTTTCCCCGAAGCAGGCCATATCGGGCTGGACAAGCTGGAAAAGCCGATAGACCACCTCTACTACGCCATTGAAATGGCCTGGTCGTGAGGTTCCTTCCATGACACTGTCCAATCCATGGTACGCGATGGTGATGCCTTCGTGATCGTCAGGATAGATCTCATCCATGACCGGGATGTAGATAAGGTCGCAACCATACTGCTCCAGCATAAGGATATCCTTGTTTTCGGTCCTAGGGTAGTTCTCCAGATCCTTGCTGTCTGTGAACTGGGTGGGATTCACAAAGATGCTGCAGACTACTGCAACCTCCTCTCCTTTGGCCAGCTCGATCAATGACATATGTCCGGCATGAAGGGCCCCCATTGTGGGAACGAATGCGATTCTTTTTCCTTGATTTCTAAGCTTTTGAAGCTCTATTCTGAGTTCTGTCAACGAATGGACAACACACGGTTTTTCAGAGGTCATTGATTATCAGCGCTTTGCGGGCTAAGCTAGTTCTATTTGTTGAGTACTGGCCTTTTTTTCTATATTTTTGTACCCGCAATTAGGTTCTGTAAACACCCCATATGGAAAATTTGAAAATCCTTTATCTAGCTCAAGAAATCACCCCTTTCCTCGAAGAAGGACCCATCGCCACACGCACCAGGATGCTCCCCCAATACATGCACGAGCAGGGACATGAAATCCGGGTCTTCATGCCGCGTTACGGCTGCATCAACGAGAGAAGGCATCAGCTACATGAAGTGATCAGGCTATCTGGAATGAATCTGGTCATCAATGACAGTGACCATCCTCTCATCATCAAAGTGGCCTCCATCCCGCAGATCAGGATGCAGGTCTACTTCATCGACAATGAGGAATTCTTCAAACGCAAGGCGGTAGTCAGCGACAAGGATGGCAATTTCTTCGAGGACAATGACGAGCGTGCGCTCTTCTTCTGCAAAGGAGCTCTAGAGACAGTGAAGAAACTAGGATGGAAACCGGACATCATCCACTGCCATGGTTGGATGACGGCTCTTGCGCCTATGCTGGTTAGAAAGGTCTTCAACGAGGACCCCCACTTTGAGAATTCCAAGATTGTGTATAGCCCTTACAGCACTCCAGGCCCTAAGAAGTTCGATGCCAAATTGAAAGATAAGCTCATCTATGAGGAGCTGGAGCCTAAGGACGTCTCCGTATTATCCACTCCGTCAATGGAGAATCTGCACAGGTTGGCGATGCAATATTCGGATGCGGTAGTCAAGGGGTCCCCTGACTTGGATAAGTCTGTTTTGAAAGCTATAGAGGAAAGCGGGCTGGATACCTTGGAGTATTGCGGAGCCGAGAACTACGAACCAAAATATGCTGAGTTCTACCAACAGGTTTTCGAGTCGGCCACTAGCCTTGCGTGACGCTAGATGGCTTATCACATGACATGTTCAAAAGACTGGCGGCCAATCATGGCCGCCACTTTTTTTGCAATGGGCCTTGTACTTTTCAGCTCTTGTGAAAAAGCAGTTGACCAGATCGGGCTCGAACTGCAAGATGAAGAGGCCCTACTAGGGCTCTCCATAGTGGATACTTTCAGCTTGGTCACACGCACCATCTTAGCTGATTCCAGCAGGACCGATGGCCTTTCAACGGCCCTTCTTGGAGACCTTCTGAGCGCAGAATATGGCTCGAGCAAAGCCTCCATCTACACTCAAGTCCGTCCCAGCTCCCTTGGTCCTGTCATCGATGCTTCGGCTGTATTCGATAGCCTGATATTAAGCCTGCGCTACGCTAACAGCAGCCCCATTTACGGCTATCAGGACCTCATGGACATCAAGGTATACAGACTGACAGAGGACCTCGTACTCGACACGAATTACTTTTCAAACCGCGTGTTGGAAACCGAAGCAGAGGACTTGGTCTTTCTAGGCAGTATGCCCATCCTTCCGAATGTCGTTGATGATGTGATCATCGGTACGGACACGCTCGCTCCTCAGCTCAGATTGAGGCTCAGCGAGCAATTGGGAACCGCCCTTTTGGAAGAAGCGAGGAGTGGAACTTCATTCAACTCCTTCACTGAGTTCTATGAGTACTTCAAAGGCTTCTATATCACTGCCGAGAAAGCTGGCTCTCGAGGGAATATCCTTCGTTTCGACTTGCTAAGCGCTGATTCTAGGCTGAATCTCTACTATCATGATGATTCGGATACTGTTCAATACAATTTCTCCATCAATGAGAATACAGAGCGTTTCTTGAACTTCAGCCATGACCATACAGGGAGTGACGCCCAGTCCGTGTTGGACAACCCTGAGATGGGTCAAGCCGACAACTATATCCAATCCTTGGCGGGACTGAATCTAGAGATCACTTTCGAGACGGTCCAGCATCTGTTGGATCAAGGAAATGTGTCCATCAATAAGGCGCAGCTCATCCTTCCTGTCGACTTGGTTCAGGACACCATGGCCTTTGGTATCCCCGCGCGGATGTTCGCAGTTTATGAGAACACATCAGGTGAAATCGTGTCCATTCCAGATATCTTTGAAGGCGAGGCCTTCAGCGATGGGTTCTATGATGACAATGTGAACGCATATAAACTGAACCTCACCCGTTATATACAACAGTTAATCACAGGTGTGATCGAGAACCCTACGATCAGGGTTCTCCCTACCAGCAATTCTACCGCTCCGAGCATGGTGAAAGTTTTCGGCCCTGATGGAATGATGGAGAAGGCCAAGTTGGTCATCACCTATACAGAATTCAATTAGCCATGTGTGGAATAGTCGGATACTTGGGAGACAAACAAGCCTATCCTATCTTACTGAAGGGTCTCAAGCGTCTGGAATATCGTGGATATGATAGCGCTGGTGTCGCCTTACAGATGGAGGACGGCATACGCCTTATCAAGTGCAAAGGAAAGGTTTCCAACTTGGAAGAACTGGTGGCAGGAGAAGAATTGAAGGCCACTGCCGGGATAGGTCATACCCGTTGGGCGACCCATGGTCCCCCAAATGATGTCAACGCCCATCCTCACTTCTCAGAAAGCGAAGAGCTGTGCATCATTCACAATGGCATCATTGAGAACTATGCCTCATTGAAGAATGAGCTCATCAATCGGGGCTATGATTTCAAGAGCGATACCGACACGGAGGTATTGGTGAATTTAATTCAAGAAGTCCATAAGAGCACCGGAACCGAGCTATTCGAATCCATACGCATCGCATTGAACGAGGTCGTGGGTGCTTACGCCATAGTGGTCTTGAACAAGCTGAAACCCAATGAGCTCATTGCAGCCAAAATGGGCAGTCCTCTGGTAGTGGGCATCGGAGAGGATCATGAATTCTTCTTTGCCTCTGATGCAACTCCGATCATCGAGTACACCAAGAATGTGGTCTATCTGGAGGATGGAGAGATCGCCTCGGTGAGCAAAGACAACGGCCTGCGCATCAAGACCATCAAAAACAAGGACATTACTCCGTACATCCAAGAGCTGGAGATGAACTTGGAGACGCTAGAACTCGGGGGCTATCCGCACTTCATGCTCAAGGAAATCAATGAGCAGCCCAAGAGCGTCTTGGACTCTATGCGCGGACGAGTGGACCTACTGAGTGGAAAGATCGTCCTTGGTGGTTTCGTGGAACATGAACAACGCATCAGGAATGCTGAGCGCATCATCATTGTGGCCTGCGGGACCTCTTGGCACGCTGGTCTGGTGGCTGAGTACCTCATAGAGGACGTGGCGCGGGTTCCTGTCGAGGTGGAATATGCGTCAGAATTCCGTTATCGAAATCCAGTGATTACCGAGAAGGATGTCGTTGTCGCCATCTCTCAGTCTGGTGAGACTGCGGATACCTTGGCCGCCATCAAGATGGCCAAGGAGAAGGGGGCGCTCATCTATGGGGTGTGCAACGTCATTGGTTCTTCCATACCCAGGGAGACCCATTCAGGCTCCTATACCCATGCGGGACCTGAAATCGGTGTGGCCTCTACCAAAGCCTTTACCGCACAGTTGACGGTCCTCACCTTGATGGCTTTATCCATTGGCTATAGCCGGGGAACCATCTCCAAAGGGAAATTGCAGCGCATCCTTGTGGAGCTAGAACAGATTCCTAAGAAACTTGAGGAGGTTTTGAAGACCGATGAGCAGGTCAGGTATATCGCTTCCATCTACAAAGATGCGAGGAACATGCTCTATCTGGGCCGTGGGGTGAATTTCCCAGTGGCTCTCGAAGGGGCTCTGAAGCTCAAAGAGATTTCCTACATCCATGCTGAAGGCTATCCTGCAGCAGAGATGAAACACGGCCCTATCGCCTTGATCGATGAAGAGATGCCCGTCATCGTCATAGCCACCAAGGATTCATCCTACGAGAAAGTGGTGAGCAACATCCAGGAGGTCAAGGCCCGTGGAGGAAAGATCATTGCCATTGTGACCGAAGGGGACACACAGGTAAAAGCCATGGCCGATCATAGTATTGAGATCCCTGAGACCATAGATATCTTAGTGCCTTTCCTATCTGTGGTTCCATTGCAACTCCTCTCCTACCATATTGCGGTCATGAGAGGCTGTAACGTGGATCAGCCAAGAAACTTGGCGAAGAGCGTGACGGTAGAGTAAATCAGAAAAAAGGTTCAGTCCTTATTCTCCACCTCCTTCTCTATGACGACCTTCTTACCAGGGGCATCACCGTCTTTCACCTCCTTTTTTACCTCCAAGTGCAGTTCATCCCCATCGCGCGTGATGCTGATATTCGCCCCATCGATGAGTGTGTCACCTTCGAATCCGCTGGATTCCAAGGCCTCGACTGTCACTTTCAAGGCCTCTTCATCTCCCTCTATGAAGATCATGTCCCTTTCATCCTCACTATGCCATACCATATGTTCTCCGTCCCCACCATGTTTCTTGATGATCCTATGTTCCATATCACCATGATGGGAGATTGGCCCTCCTGTTATCCGGCCCAAAACGAAGCCGAGCACTAATGCCAGAATGGTGAAAACGAGTATCTGTGTCCAATTGCTTTTCATGGGTCCTAGGTTTAATGAGGTTCAAATTAAGCTTGATACACCTTGGATGGCGATTCATTGACAATCTTTAACACATCTCACATCCATGACACAGAGCAGCGTCAAGCGTTTGATTGAACCGCGACAAGGTGGCACAACGAAGCCGTGTGAAGTCAACTCATCTCCCTGAGCCTAAATAAGAACATCTGAAAGCTACCTGATCTAACGGAAAGAGGAATAATGGTCATCGGTCGCATACTGCTTCAAAACCCTTCCGGTTCCAGACTCCACTAAGGACACGATACGTTCCCTACCCCTGTCCACTCGGCCTCTACCAATATCCGTCTCGATGTATTGCTGACCATTTCGGGCCTTAGGCAATCTATTCTCTCCATTATTGAAGGTGGTAGTATTGCCTTCGGTAGTGGACGAATCGCGCGCCTCTCTGCGTGCTTCTTTAGTGGGTGCGCCCATGGTTTTGGCGCTCTTTATATTCTTGAAGTTCATTGATATATGACAAGTTGGTTGATTCAACGATAGAAAGGATATTGGGATAATACAAAGTCAATCCATCATGTCATGTTCGACTTTCAGAACAAGAGTGCCAGATCTGTCTGAACCTATTTATTATGAATTCCTCTCTAAAAACAGCACAAAAATTCTTTCTTATCAATAAATCATATACAACTGATTATCTGATATATATCCGTTTTTAAACGTTTATAAACGACATTAAACGGCCCTTAAACGGGTAATAACCGACTAGAGCTTTCTGATCGCCTCTCCTTTGCAGTGTCGCAATCAAAAACAGACAGCGGCAACAGAATACAAATTACATAACACGATTAAAATTACATTATCATGAACACACTCAGAAACAAAGTACAGCTCATCGGAAACCTTGGTAATGACCCGCAGATCCACGTATTCGATAATGGCAATAAGAAAGCCACCTTATCGCTCGCCACGAACGAAGCCTATACGAACAAGGATGGCGACAAGGTGTAGAACACACAATGGCATAACATCGTCTTCTTCGGGAAGGCGGCAGATATCGCAGAGAAATACCTGACCAAGGGCTCTGAGATCGCTATAGAGGGCAAGCTCACCAGCCGCAGCTATGAGACCAAGGAGGGCGAGACCCGCTACATCACCGAGGTCGTAGGCAATGAGATCCTCATGCTCGATACCAAGGGTAAGTAAGCGCTATAGCCCGTTCGATCAAGGGTCGGTTCTCTGAAAAGAGACCGACCCTTTTCTTTTTTCAAGCCATTGCATTGCGACCTCCCCGATAAGCCTGACCTTTACATCGTTTATGGTCCAAGACTACCACCGTTACAGCCCTGAAGACCATGGTGCCTGGCAGATTCTCTACGACCGCCAAATAAAAAACCTCCCTGGGAAAGCCTATCCCGGCTATCTGCAGTCGTTAGAGGCCTTCCTCCCCGAGATGAACCGAGAGGAAGTGGCGGATTTCCGCAAGATCGTCCCTAGGTTAAAAGAGAAGAATGGTTGGGACATCAAGGTGGTCAAAGGCCTGATTCCTGTGGAGGATTTCTTCTGCCTACTCGCTGAGAAACGTTTCTGTAGCTCGACCTGGCTGCGCTCGCGTGCCCAACTGGACTACTTGGAAGAGCCTGACATGTTCCATGACACTTTCGGGCACCTTCCCTTGCTCATGGATTCTACCTATGCTGCGTTCATGGAGCACTTCGGGAAGATCGGTGCACGCTATCTGGATGACCCTATTGCCATCACAGCTCTCCAACGGCTCTATTGGTTCACTATAGAATTCGGGTTGATTCGTGGCAACGGGAAACCCCATATCTATGGTGCAGGAATCCTTTCCTCCTTCGGTGAGGTGAACCACATCTATGAGTCGGACATCGAGGTCATACACTTCGACTTGGAGAAAGTCATCCATAACCACTTCGTGAATTCCGAGATACAGATGCGCTACTACCTCATTGAGGATTTCGAACAGCTCTATGCTTCTTTAACGGAACTGGAGCATATCCTGGAAGAGGGGTTGGAGATGGAAGTGGATATCGTGAGGTGAGACCATCTCACCTTTATGTGCGAAGGAAAATAGCGATTGCCCCCTTTCTCCTTTACCTTCGCAGCGCATGGCGCAAACCAAGATAAATAAAGATTTCATCCTCACGGTCAAGTTGGCCATGGAGCGCATGGACTTGGGCTTTCTCAGGAGCACTTTGGCTGACCTGCACCCTGCGGACATAGCAGAGGTAATGGATGGCGTGGACATGGATGACGCCAAGTCTCTCTACCGCTTGCTTGAGGACGAATTGGCCGCTGAAGTCATGATGGAGCTGGAGGAGGATGTCAGGGAGGAATTCCTCTCGGCCCTCAGCTCCAAGGAAATTGCCGAGCAAGTCATCGAGAACATAGATACCGATGATGCGGTGGACCTTCTAGGTGAGCTTTCGGACGAAAAGAAAGCAGAGGTCATCAGCCATATCGAGGACCCCGAGCATGCCAGTGATCTTGTCCAACTCCTGAACTATGAGGAGGACACCGCTGGAGCCTTGATGGCCACCGAGCTGGTAAAGGTGAACGTGGACTGGACCGTCACCCGTGCCGTGCGTGCCATGCGCAAGCAAGGTGAGGAAGTGGATGAAGTCTATACGGTGTATGTGGTGGACGATCATGAAACCCTCTTAGGGAGCTTATCTTTCAAACGCTTGTTCTTCTCCGCATCGAGCATGCAATCCACCATACGCGACCTTTTCGAAGCTCAAGAACTCCGCAGCGTCACTCCGGACACCCCTGCTGAGGAAGTAGTGAAACTCATGAAGAAATACGACCTGGTGGTCATCCCTGTGGTCAATGAGGCCGGGCGATTGCTCGGCCGTATCACCATTGATGATGTCGTGGATTACATGCAGGAGGAAGCGGAACGGGATTATGCCATGGCCAGCGGTATCTCCCAAAAGGTAGAGAGTGATGACTCCGTTTGGCTACTCACCCGTGCCAGGCTCCCATGGCTCATCATAGGTTTGGTCGGTGGGGTCTTGGTCGCACAGGTCATCTCTCTCTATGAGCATCAATTGCAGCTTGATCCCAAGCTTGCTTTCTTCATCCCACTTATCGCAGCCATGGGTGGAAATGTCGGTGTACAGTCCAGTGCAATCGTGGTGCAAGGTCTGGCCAACCAGAGCATCGACCTGAGCAACATCTTGGGCCGATTGGTCAAAGAGATCGGAGTGGCTTTGGTCAATGGTGCCGTCTGTGCGCTTCTCCTGTTGGCATTCAACCTGCTCTTTTCCGACACTTTGGCCCTGAGTTATACAGTAAGCCTTGCGCTATTCTGTGTGATTATGATCGCTGGTCTTTTCGGTACCTTCATTCCTATAGCATTGAACCGGTTCAATGTGGATCCAGCCCTTGCCACAGGGCCTTTCATAACTACGTTGAATGATATCCTTGGCCTTTTCATCTACTTCTGGATCGGCCAATTCATGTATGCTCTCTGATTCAGAGCTATTGCTTTCTCAAACGCTGTCATCTTCTATCTTTAGCCATGTATGCGGGAGACCGATTTCATAGCCCAGAACAAGGAGAAGTGGAGGCAGCTGGAGGAACTCAATGCCTCTAAGAAGAAAGATCCTGAAAAACTGGGCGACCTCTTCGTGGAGGTGACCAACGACCTTTCTTTTGCCAAGAGTTATTTCCCGAATCGTTCAATCCGCATCTACCTGAACAACTTGGCCTTAAAGGTGCACTCCACCGTGTATAAGAGCCGCAGCGGCATGGCCGGTCAAGTCAAGACAATCTGTTTGGAGACTATCCCTAAAGTTTATCGTGAAGCCCGTTGGTCCATCCTCATTGCCGTACTGCTATTCTTTGGGGCCGTCCTGATAGGCGTCCTATCGTCCCATCAGGATCCCGGGTTCATCGGAGTCATGCTCCCACAGTCCTATATCGACATGACCTTGGACAACATTGCCAAGAAAGACCCTATGGCTGTCTACAAGGGCATGGGGCAGTTGGACATGTTCACCATGATCACCTTCAACAACATCTTTGTGGCCTTCAGGGTCTTCCTCCTTGGTGTGCTCTTCATGGTCGGCACTGTGGCGGCCATGCTTTTTGAGGGTTCTCGTCTGGGCGCTTTTCATTACCTCTTCTATGAGAATGGATACCTGCAAGAATCCCTGCTCACGGTTTGGATGCACGGCACCCCTGAGATCTCAGGCATCATCCTGGCAGGAGCCGCTGGTTTGGAATTGGGCAAGGGCTTGGTATTCCCCGGTACGTTCCAGCGAAAAGAATCCTTTCTCATAGGGGCCAAACGCGGCCTAATCATGATGCTCGGGCTTATTCCTGTGTTCATCTTCGCTGGATTCATAGAAGGTTTTGCTACGCGCTATACTGATATGCCGGATGCTTTGAGGCTGTCATTCATCCTTCTGAGTGCAAGCTTCATCCTCTACTATTTCATCATCCTGCCTTGGCGGCAATTCAGGCATCTGGACAAGGAGCCTATCATGGCCACACGAGTGCCAGAATTCCCGGACCATGACTTCCATATGGGCAAAGTCAAAAACCATGGGCAGATCCTTGCTGATGGCTTCAGCGCTCTGTCGAATACCCTTTCCGATCTTGCCTTTCCTCTATTGGGCTGCTCCTTCATCTATGCTATGGCGGTTTTCTTCCTTCATAGTCCTGATGGGGGGCTTTTCCAAGGGGTCCTCAACCTCGGGATGAGCAATGCCTTTCAACAGGCAATCAGCCGATCCTTCCAGCAGGTGGCTCAGCTCTATGATTGCAACAGCGATGTCGTCCTATATGTGCTTAATAGCCTCTTCATAGCTGGCGCCATCCTGATCGGACTAGTTCGATTCAGCCGACTTCCAGGCATCCCCATGCGTGTATCCAGAATCAAGGCCTTCGCACTTCCCCTGCTCATTGCCGTTCTCGTTTTCCATCTCCTTTTTTTTCTTCCAAGTCCACTTGGAGGAATCAGCGCATTGGTCTTGGCTCCTTTCGGATTCAGCTTCTTGGCTCGCTTATTACTAGAAGAACACCGAAGCATCTCCTATACCGACCTCATCCTTGCCTCCTATGGACGCCTCTTGGCCATGGAGCTGGTCTTCTATGTGACGGGCGTTCTCTTTCTCATCTTCTTCAACTCGGGCATCACCGATTACCTCCTTTCTCAAGTCCTGACCAATCTTATCTTGGATGATGAAGCCTTCAATCTCATCATGATGGGGTCCAACTATCTGTTCACGATGTTCACTCTTTCTATTCTGGTCCTGCTCCACATTTTCGGAAGCTATTTCATCGTGCACTCGATGTTAGAGCGACTGACAGCCGGGCACTTGAAGATCTCTATCAGCAAGATTGGAGAGAGGGATAAGGCCTATGGCCTACTAAGGGAGGATTGAATGAAAAGGTCAGTCCCCATAGCTCTGCTCGGATGCCTGCTCTGCTTTTGGGCTCAAAGGACAGCAAGAGCTTCGACCTGCCACCTTGGACGAAGGAAAATGGGAGGAACTCATAGACGAGCGGAACTATGATCAAACATCCAAAGAGGTCACGCCCCTGGACATCGCCCCCAACATGCCGAACATAGATGCCACTTGGGTGAAGTATGTGCTCATGGTCCTTCTCATCCTCCTCCTCATCTTTCTTCTGGTCAGGCTACTCAGCCAGAAGTCCAATCCAACATTGCAGGGTCTTGGTCCGACCATGATGGACCTCGACCATGCGGAGGAACATCTTCCCTCTGCCGATCTATCACGCCTCTTGGAGAAGGCTCTGGCCCTTAAGGATTATCGCTCGGCCATGCGTCTGCATTACCTCATCGCTCTTCAGGAGTTGGATGCGATTGGCTGGATCCGTCACGGCAAGGAGAAGACCAATATGGCCTATGTGATGGAATTGAATGGCCGAGCTGTTCAAGGTGATTTCAGGGCTTTGACCCGTGTCTTCGAGTTTGTATGGTATGGGGACCGCCCAGTCAGTGGTAGAGATTATCACACTCTGAGTCCACGTTTTCAGGCCTTCTTGGATGAACTTAAGAGCCGATGAAAACGAGTCCCTCCTACCGTATCCCATTGCTTATCGCAGGCGCCATACTCCTTTTGGCCGCTTTGTTCTATGCCTTCTACACTCCGTCCTATGACTGGTACCAACACTCTTATGACGAGCTTGATGATGAGCCCTATGGAGCTGACTTGAGCTATCACTATCTGAAGCAGCTGCGCGATGCCGATCGATTCCACGTACTGGACTCCAGCCTATCTATCAACCTGAAGTCCATTCCTGAAGGCAGGGCGCAGAACTATCTCCTCTTCGGATATACGCCCTATTTGGACAGTGCAAGCCTAGAGGCCATAGAGGCCTTTGTCATCGCTGGGAACTCGCTCTTCATGTTCAGTGAATACCTCGCCCCTGAATTGCTCAGTCGTTTGCACGAAGGTGAATGTCTTTACTATGAAGAGGCCCTGTTGGATGTGCAGGACAATGAGCTCAGTATTGAGATAGAGGCCGTGGATATGCGCTTCAGGGATACACGCCTGCAAGTGGGTGATCCCCATCATTTCAGTCATATGGTGAAGGATAA